>DASUWA010000042.1 GCA_036378675.1 Acidimicrobiales bacterium | reverse complement strand
CTCTGGAAGTGTGCGGCAACAGAAGCGTGACCAAGCCGCTCGTATCCGTCATCATATGTACCTATAACCGAGCGGCCTCACTGAGAAATACTCTCAGAGCCTTAGAGCATCTCGCTTATTCGACGTTCGAGGTCGTCGTCGTCGCTGGGCCATGTACGGACCAGACCAGCGACGTTCTGGATCAGTACGAGGGGAAGATCAAGGTTGTCTTGACCACAGAGCGGAATCTGTCGGCATCGCGGAACCTCGGCATTGCCGCGGCTACAGGCGCAATCGTCGCGTTCATTGACGACGACGCGCTTCCAGACGCGAGCTGGCTCGACGATCTGATCGAGGCATTCTCTGATCCTGAGGTGGCCGCAACTGGCGGCTGTGTCATGGACCACTCAGGCCACCGCTTTCAAGCCCTGTACAACCTCGCTGATCGCTGGGGCGATTTCTCTGTCGGACTCGAACCGCGGCGACTCGATTATCTCGATCACCCCGACACCCCGATTTTCCCGTACCCGATGGGGACTAACAGCCTCTTCGTCCGCGAACGCTTGGTCGAAATAGGCGGATTCGACGAAACCTACGCCTTCTATCTCGACGAAACCGATGTCTGCGTTCGGCTGATTGATCGCGGGTATCGGGTGTTGCCACAATTTCGTGGCGTCGTTCACCACAAGTTCCTTCCGAGCGACATTCGCAATGACGGCCGTGTGACGGTCGACTACCGCGGAGTTATCCTCAGCCGCGTTTACTTTTCGATTCGTCACGGCCTTAAGAGGTCCAACGAGCTAGAGATGGCCGAGGCTTTCTCACAGTTTGCGAAGAGCCGACGAGCGGATCTGGAGAACCACGTTCAAGCGGGGCGAGCCGCTTCGCAGTCGCTCCACCAGTTCGATGTCGACGTGATCGAAGGGTGGAGGTTGGCGCATGAGTGGGCAGCCAAACCTGCTCGAACCAGACCTAAGCGTTGGTTTGAGGAACGGAGTGCCGATTTTCTTCGCTTCCCCACAGTCCAGCCGTACTCTCGAAGGCTTCGCTACTGCATCGTCACCCGGGAATATCCTCCCGGCACCGTCCATGGAATTGGACGGGCCCACCACACTCTCGCCACGGCAATGGCGTCTGAGGGCCACACCGTCCATGTCATCACCGCCAGTCGTTCGGGCCACAACACGGTGGACTTTGAAGAGGGAGTTTGGGTTCATCGGATCGTTTCTACCGATCAAGGAGTGTCTCCAGTCCCCGACCTGCCGGACGAACTATGGAACTGGTCGGGTTCGGTGCTTGATGAGTTGAGACGCCTAGATGGACTTAATCGAGTCGATGCCGTGCAATTGCCCAACTGGGATGCCGAAGGGCTTGCGGTAGTCGGCGACCGTCACTTCAGGTCGGTTCTGTTCGCATATACCCCGATCCTTGCCGTCGCAGCTAGCGATCCGCGAATCGATGTAAGTCACGCATCCGTGCGAGCAATCGCTGACGCGGATCGTACTACCTATGAGCTTACAGACCTGGTGATGGCCGCCTTCCCGTCGACGTTTGACGAGTTGGAACGCCTATACGGGACCCAAATCCCGAGCTGGAAGCGCGGTTTAGCCCCTCTAGGACTTCCGGATCTCGACCTTCCCCCGAGCATAGGTTCGGATGAATGGGTAGAGGTTCTCTTCGTCGGACGACTCGAGCCTCGCAAAGGTATCGACACCCTGTTGGCCGCTATTCCTGCGCTTTGTGCTCGCCATCCGCAAGTCCGGTTCACGCTTGCGGGAGATGACTCAACTCCCGCTCCTGACGGGATCACTTACAAAGAGAAGTTTCTATCCAGTCAGCCTCCGGACGTGAAACAAAAGGTTCGGTTCCTCGGGCCTATAGCGGACGACGAATTGATCGCAGCGTTCGCACGATGCGACATCTTCGTCGCCCCATCGCGCTTCGAGTCGTTCGGCTTGGTCAACCTCGAAGCGATGCGGTTTGGGAAGCCCGTGGTGTCGAGCTTGGTAAATGGAGTCATCTCGGTGGTACGGGATGGCCTGGATGGAATTCTTGTTCCACCAGACGACACAATCGCACTCTCGTCGGCGCTGAGTTGCCTGATCGACGACCCCGATCTTCGAGCATCGATGGGAGCCCACGGCCGTCGATCGTACGAGGAGAAGTTCACCGACACTCAGATGGCCGCACGCGTCGCAGCGTCGGTGCAAGCTCTCCTCGAAGGGGTTCCCCAGCAGCGAAATGAAGTAGTCACCGAGGACCTGTCATTGGAAATTCATCCCTGGACTAAAGTCGCGGCCGATCGGCAGCGTCTACTGCTCGACGCTCTGCGGTGCACCCAGTGCCGGGGACTGCTGAACGTCATTAGCATCGTTGCTACCGAGGACGGTCGCGTCAAGACTGGAACGCTGCGGTGCCCGACTTGTTCGGTGAACGTCGCCAGGATCGATAATTTCCAGATCACGTTTGCCGAGGTGGAGCCTATTTCGCAGCCACCAGATCCGGCCCCAACACGATTCGTGGGAGAGATTGGCGAATACCGGATTTCTGGACGCAGTGACGAGATGGTGGCGGATGGCTGGAACGTTCATCCTGACTGTTGGACGTCATCCGAATTGGGCGCGACACTCACCTACCGTGGCCCCTGCACCGATGTTCGCCTGAGGCTCGTCGATCATCAGCATGGCGGTTCGCTGCAAGTCATCGTGGACGGCCGCGTAACACACGTCCTCGACACTCGGGCGACTCTGGGTTCGGTCAGCCGGATTATAGATATCCAAAGTGATCTTGAGCTCGCGACGCACGAGATTGTTCTAAAGGTGATCAAGCTCGAGCCCGCCTCATATGTCCACGTTGATGAACTCGTCCTACTCGCACCGAGACAATCTGGATTGCGCTTTTCGGGTGCGGCCCCGTTCGCTCGAGCCAACACTTATAGCGAGCGGATCACTCGACACCTCTCTCAGTGCGATTCGACCCAGCTAATCCTGGAATGTGGTGGTGGAGACCGCAGGTCGAGCCGACCCAATCACTTGAACCTGGAATTCTTGCCCTACGAGGGCGCCGACCTGCGTGCCGACCTGCATCGGCTTCCATTCGACGACAGCACCTTTGACCTGGTCTTGAGCCAGGCGGTGTTTGAGCACTTGGCGAATCCTCGTGCCGTTGCACAAGAGATGATCCGGGTATGCAAGCCAGGTGGCCTAATTCTGACCGAGGTTGCATTCATGCAGCCGTTGCACGCCGTGCCCTACCACTTTTACAATATGACCGGCTGGGGCACCGAAGAACTCTTCAAGGAATCGTGCTCCATCGAAGAGTCAGATTGGTTTGGGCCACTTTCATTCACGATCAATTGGATCATGGACGCAGCCGGCATTACCGACAAGATGGATGCCGTCGAGAGGGAGGAGTGGCGGAGCCGTCTTTCGTCACTGGATGAGCTCGTCGATCATGACTCGCTGAAAGCGGTCGCGTCAGGAATATGGGTCGTGGCTCGAAAACACGAAAAGGTCCTCGACGAGTAAATCGGCCGCGTTCACAGAAGGCTCGTCAGGGCCTCGTTTACTCGAGTTCGAAACATGCCTGTGGAGAAAGTAGTCGATCTCCGAATGAGCTCCTCGCTCAACGCCGCGGAGCCGTTTGGATCGGCAAGTAGACCAGCGAGTTGGTCAACAGCCTCGGGAATCGAGTGAAAAGTGGTGGGGCAGCCAAGAAGATCCATGACCTCCGCCGGCCCGCCTTCGTCGTAAACCAGTGGTATACATCCGACGCTCGCCGCTTCCACAGGAGCGATGCCGAAGTGCTCAAGGCCTTCGGGGTGCGCAAACTTGTCAACCTGATAGCCCGCCGCGTGGATCAGGACCCCCGACTGTGCGTACAGGTCCAAGAGTTCCTGGCGATTGGCATTCGGATAGAAGCGACAGTCGCACCCCTTGGCCATTTCGACGAGCTCATTGAAACGAGCTCGTGAGCTTGCAGTGGCGTGTAGCGAGCCCCCAAGCGCCAAGGAAATTGGCGCACCGTGTTTCTGAGAGAGCCGCTTGACGATCTCGATCACCACGTCCTGGCGTTTGTTGTGACCTCCCTCGAAGAATCGTCCAACAGAGAGAACCAATTTCCGATCGGGCCAACTCGGCAACCTGGCGGGCGTTGGGAGTGTCGCCGGCGGATATACCACCCGCACGCTGGTCGCAGGGAGGTCCAACAGGCGGAGGTAACCGCTTACGTAACGGCGCACGAATTGCGAGTAGACCCATATCTCGTCAAATGTCGCAAGGTACCCCGCTCGGGAGCGGATCTCTTCCTCCGGAGCCTCAAACGGGAACTGGCAGATGAAAATATTTAGCCGTTTCCCGCGCCCGGCTACTGGAGGGACTATTTGGTTTCCGAGGACCACCATTATGTCGCAAGTTTCGGCGACCGAACTTCCCAGCGTCGTAGCACGGATCGAGGTGGACATTCCTAATGCGTCATTGATCTGGCGCATTCGGAGATTGCTGTAGGGGAAGGGGAAGGCCATGTGGACATTTCGCTGCCCAAGGTTCTCAGAAAGGACTGACGCGAGCTCAAGGAGGAAACGTTCACCGCCGCCGGGCACGAATTCATAAGGCGTATAGAGAAGCGCACTGCCACCGGGCCGAACATCCCTTGCGCTGGTGAGGCTATCTTCAGTCCCGGGTTCTGTTGGTTCTGTGCGATCGACTCGGCATGAGCCGGTTTGGACATCTTCTGTAACGCGGGTGAGGAGAGTCGATTTGTGATCTTGCCACTTGGTGACGAAGAGAAGTCGATTGGCTTCGGCTTCTACCTCAGGTCGTCTCGTGCCTCCCGCGTGGGTTCGGACAACATGGGCGAGCGGATTCACGACGACCGGTCCGACTTCCTGCCGGAGCCGCCGGCAGAGATCGACGTCTTCGTAACCACCGAGCTCCCATTCGAAGGAGAAGCCGCCCACCCGAATGAATTCATTCCTTCTGACCAGGAGACACGACGCCGAGCAATAATCGACGGCCAAATCATTGCTTAGTCGAACTTCGGACCAGTCGGATCCTCCCCCGATCTGAACAATTTCGCCGTTCCTCGATACACGGCCACCAATCTCCTGGACCTGACCGTACTGGTCGAGAATCACAGGTCCGACAGCGCCGTAGTTAGCATGACCCAGCAGGCTTTGGCCGAGGCGTTCTATGCAGTGCGGCTCCACGACTACCTGATCGTCCAGTAGCAGGACTAGGTCACTTGACGTTGTCTCGACCCCTAAGTTCCCGGCTTCTCCGATGCTCCTGTCAGGACCTAACGCGAGGAACTGGAATGGGCCCCGGCCTCGCGAGTTATGCACGCGCTCAGAGGCCCTCGCGGGGCTCCGATCAACGCAGATGAATTCGGCTATGAGGTCTCCATCTATCTCAACCATGCGCGCGGCATTCTCAACCGCGGCGTCTAAATCGCTGGAGACAGTCATGACGACTGAGACGGCGAAGGCAGTCGAGGGTGTGTTTACATCATCCACTGATTCGACCGATCAATCGGGTGCTGCTTCGGAGCGCCCTCTCATTCGACGCTCCTGGACCAATCGGAGAGGCCTGGTCACTCTCCAAGACCAGGTGTTCCTGATGGCCTGGAGTTCTGCACGAAGATCGTTTAGTTGCGCTACCTGGACCGCAGCCATTACCTCATTTTCGTGATTCAGGGCTGACAACTTCTCCTCGAAGATCGCTGCCTGGTGCGCGAGCTTGGCCACAAGAAACTCTGTCTCAGATTCCAGATCCTCGACTCTGCGCGATCGCTCAGAAAGTCGATCTGATAGCGAAGCTAGTCGCAACTCCACAGATTCCATGTCAGCTTCATGATCGTCCACCGCAACCGGTCCCCGAGAAATACGCCCTAGTATCGTCTAGCTGGCGTCGACGGCATCGATTCTGATGCTAATTGGCTAAGGCCTGCCAGACTCCGCGCCGAGGTCTGCCTCCCTATCTTCTTCTGAGTCCCCAAAGCCCGATCATCCGCGCGTCGGCCCCATGGTTCTGCGGCCGGATCCGTTGGGAATTGCAGTCTCCGATTCGTCGATTCCTCAAGAGATGTTTCCTTCCTCGGATAGACGACTTATTGGAAGTCAACCCGGAGCATTGGCCCGGCTCCGTTCACTACATCGTGATCGAGGGCCCATATCTAACGTATATCTATTGCACAGGTGCTATCCGACGGTAGACCAGAGCTGCTGGTGACCGATAGCACAGAATAAATGTAGAACCGAACCATTGTTGCTTCTCCAGCGCAACGTCCCATGGCCATCCACCGCCAACAGGAACGATGTAGAAAGTTGGCGGATAATGCCTTACCCAGTACAGCCATCTGTGGTGTACGAATTCTTCATCTAGAGACGGAGTAAATAATCCAAGGGAATCGATCATGCGTCGTTGCGAATACCATCCGATCAAGCCGATCTCGGAAGAAGCAACTGAGTCCTCGCGAAACGAGTGTGCTCGCACCCAGGTGGCAGCCAGAATGTAGCTCGCCCTCAGCTGCTGCCAGCCTCGCGGTGTGGAAGTAACACCGGTCACTGAGACGACGATCGTGAGTAGGAGTGCTGTCGCTATGGACTGTTTGTGTAATCGATTCAGAGAGGCGGTTAAGAGCCCTTCCGTTGCCAGCCCAGCGAGAGCACAGATTGTGTACACAAACGGTACGTAGTACCAGATCCACCACTGGGCAAGGTTCAGAATGACGTCGTAGAAGAGCAGGAGGAGGGCTGAGCCGAGAACGAGTGTGGTGACGACGGCATCGAGTTTCCAACGGCGCCAGAAGAAAGCAGCAACGCCAACAACTGCGAGGCCGCCCACCATCGCAGCCCAAACCCGAAACCCCTCAAAGGTCGGGTCTTGCCAGAAGCCTCGGAAGAATTCGTGAGCACTGTGAGGGTCGATAATTCGCGACTCGTCGATCTTGGACCTAAGGGTGTCCGGCACAATCACTCCGACGGCGATGGCCGCGTAGACAATCCAAACGCCAACGACCCCACTGGCTGGAATAACGATTCGCCAGGGTATTTGCCGCTTGCGAACAAGGTGGTACAGGCCCAAAGACACAGCGAAAAAGATTGAGTCGGGACGCGTGAGTACCAGAAATCCAAGGGCGAAGCCACAAGGAATATATCTGTCTTCCAGGTAAAGCCAAACTGATAGTGCCAGCAAACCCAGCATCAACGCAGATTCCATACCGCGAACCGCAACGAGCCACGGCGAGGTTACGATGAGAATTCCGGCACTCAGCCCCCCTATTGGGTGGCCTACTTTGCTCATTGATCGAAACAGAAGCACCGAGGCACCACCGGTTCCGATCGCAAAGATCAGAGTCGCCGCGCCTGGGATTGTAAATCCGAGCTTCGAAAGCAATGCCAGCAAAATGACGTATAGGGGAGAAGTTATTCCGCCTGGATCGTGCCGACCTAGGTTGTAAGTCCAGCCGTGACCCGAGGCTAGGTTTTCGGCATACCGATAGAAGATGCCGACGTCATCGACTTGGAATCCTCGTTGACCTTGCACTTCAAGCAACGCAGCGGCTCCGAAAACCAGAGCAGCGATCCACCATCCCGTCCGGGACAAAGGGGAGACGCCACCTTCGCCCTCACAAGTTGACGAGGCCAGGCGCAAGGCGGCGGTATGTCTCGGCATTGCCGCAACACTGTAGAGTCACGACCAGGTCGCCCAGACCTATCTGACTTGTGTGCGGGCGAGAGGACTCGAACCTCCACCCCTTTCGGGACCAGGACCTAAACCTGGCGCGTCTGCCAGTTTCGCCACGCCCGCGGCCTTTGAACTCTAGTTCCAGGCTGACGACTCCATAGGGCGAGCACCTTGCTACAGCAAGCGGGTACCCTGCTCCCATGTCCAGCACGCCCCTTCCGATTGCTACCGCCCAGTTCGCCGGCGACCGGTCGAGCGACATCTATCAACGCCTGCTAAGGGAGCGGATCGTATTCCTAGGCACCGAGGTTGACGACGCCAACGCCAACCTGATCTGCGCCCAGCTCCTCCTTCTAGCCGCAGAGGATTCGAATCGCGACATCAGCCTGTACATCAACTCACCCGGGGGCTCGGTTACGGCTGGACTGGCCATATACGACACCATGCAATTCGTCCCCTGTGACGTGTCCACCGTCTGTCTTGGCTTGGCCGCATCAATGGGGCAGTTTTTGCTGTGTGCGGGGGCAAAAGGTAAGCGTTTTTCGCTTCCTCATTCGCGGATTCTGATGCACCAGCCTTCGGGACAAGCGCGCGGCCAGGCCGCCGATATCGCGATTCAGGCAGAGCAGATCGTGTATCTGAAGCGAATGATGGCCGAGCGCATCGCTTACCACACCGGACAGCCCGTGGAGCGGATCGAGGCGGACTCGGATCGTGACCGTTGGTTCACGGCCGAAGAGGCCAAGGACTATGGGTTCATAGACGCGGTGATCGAAACCGCTGCGGACGTCGCCGAGCCCAAGGCCAAGTGATCCGAGGTTAAGCGGTCGGGGCAGCCCGCCGCCCCTCTGTCGACCGGGTTTGGAAGGGCCTATCGGCTAGCATTAATCGGTGGTGACGATGTTCGGGAGCGTGCTCTCTGCTGACTTAAGTCATGCGCAGACGCTGAAGAAACTATGAGCGCGACCATTGCGGATTACCGCTCCCATCGCGAATTACTGTCGAATCTGACGCTTAGAGAGCTGCGGTCCAAGTACAAACGATCAGCGCTCGGGTGGGGCTGGTCCCTAGTCAACCCGGTTGTCTACCTGGTCGTCTATACAGTCGTATTCAAGTACTTCATGCACGTCAAAATCCTTAAGGCCGAGCCCAGCGGTCTTAACGTGTACGCCCTCTTTCTGCTTTGCGCCATGTTGCCGTTCAGCTACTTCCAGAGCAGCGTTATGGGCAGCATCGGGAGCTTGACCGGTAACGCCAACCTGATCAAGAAGACCTACTTTCCGCGGGAGTTGTTGCCTGCTTCGGTTGTGATGGGCAACCTTGTGTCGCACGCCATCGAGATGTCGCTCTTGATAGTGGCGCTCCTGGCATTTGGCGACTGGCGGGCGATTCCTTACCTCCCAGTGACCATATTTCTCATCCTTGTCGTTGCTGTCTTCGCGCTGGGGCTCGGCTTGGCGCTGAGCGCCTTAAACGTGTACTTCCGGGACATTGAGCACTTCATGGGGATCCTGTTCCTCGTTTGGTTCTTCATGACGCCGATCGTCTACTCGTTCGCGACGCTGGGAAGCTCCGCCAAAACCTGGGTCATTGACCTACTGAAACTCAACCCGATGACCGACGCAGCCCTCTCATTCCGCGCAACCCTCTACCAGGGCACCTATCCCGGTCCGTTCGAGCTTCTTTATTTCGTAGCGTTTGCCGTGGGGACGTTCCTTATCGGAAGGTGGGTGTTCAACCGGCTAGAGGGTGGGTTGGCCGAGGAACTGTGAGCGACCGGCCGATCGCCGTCCAGGCAGACGGAGTTTGGAAGAAGTTCAAGCTCGTTCACGAGCGGAACAACTCGATCAAGGCCGCCCTTGTACGAGGTCGTCGAACCGTTTCCGAAGATTTCTGGGCACTCAGAGATGTATCGGTCGACGTGTATCAAGGCGAGACGTTCGGTCTAATCGGAGAGAACGGATCGGGCAAGAGCACGATGCTGAAGTGCCTCACGAAGATCCTCAGGCCAGATCGCGGCAGTGTCGGCGTTCAAGGCAAAGTCTCGGCTCTCCTCGAGCTGGGAGCGGGCTTCCATCCGGAGCTATCCGGTCGTGAGAACGTGTTTTTGAATGGCGCGATACTCGGACTGTCGCAGAAGGAATTGCGGAAGCGGTTCGACGACATCGTCGACTTCTCAGGTATTCACCAGTTCATCGACGAACCGGTGAAGAACTACTCCTCCGGCATGTATGTCCGCCTCGGGTTCTCCGTCGCCATCAACGTCGACCCGGATGTGTTGTTCGTCGACGAAGTCCTTGCGGTAGGCGATGAGGCCTTTCAGAGAAAGTGCAACGAGAAGTTTGCCCAGCTCAAGCAAGCCGGCAAGACCATCGTGCTTGTCAGCCACGGCTTGTACGCAGTCCAGAACCTCTGCGATCGAGTGGCGTGGTTCTCGCACGGACAGGTCATGCAAATCGGTAACCCCCGGGAAGTAATCGAGAGCTACACCGGAACCATCCACTCAGATCGCCAGCTAGACGAAGACGGACACACACGTTGGGGTTCGGGCGAGGGGCGGATCACCGGCGTGGCCTTTGTGGCCGGGAATGGAGATCAGACCACGACGATTCGCTCGGGCGAGCCGGCGACACTCCGACTCGAGTATCAGATCGACTCGCCGATCGACACGCCCGTTTTCGGGTTCTCTATCTCCACTCTCGAGGGTTTTCAGGTGACCGCCCCCTCGAGTCGTGACGCCGGATGCGTCCCCGAGAAGTTGCACGGTTCGGGCCACGTCGATATCAATTTTGACCCGGTTGTTTTGCTGCCAGGTTCTTACGACCTGACCGTTTCGTTGCACGATTACCACTGCATGCACCCATACGACGTTCGGCAGAACGTGCTCCGGTTCGACGTCGATCGAGGTCCCCTAGTTGAAAACGCCGGCGTTGTCTCGCTATCCCCGAAGTGGCGAATCGGCGACCTCGTAACCGAATGAGCGACGATTCAGCGGAGAGCCGGTTGCGGGATCTTGGCGAGTTGGATCGGCGATACGTCGAAGAAGTACGGCGGGCAGCCGGGCGCCTCGCCGTCCGTGAGGCCGGACCTCAAGCCGCCCGAGACGCCCTAGCGGACGCCGAAGATCTGACCGACATCGATGTCGAAGTTCCGACCGACTCACCGGACGTCGCCGCCAGGTACCTCAAGCGTTTGGTAAAACGGCTACTTCGTTGGTACATCCGCTACGTAGCTGCTCAGGTGACCGCCCTCGGGCAAGCACTCACCCGACTAGGCAGCGAGATAGTTGATCGGCTCGACGGACTCGAGTCCTCGACGAAGGAACTGGACGCCAGGTTGGACAATCTGGCCGCCCGGATCGAGCGCATCGAACACACACAACATCGAGACCCTTCAAGCAAATCGTGAGGGTCGATCAGTGCCTTCCGGACTTCGCGAAGCACGACGCGATCGGGAACCACGTGCTCCGAGTCCGGGATGCCCTTTGCGACGCTGGTTACGACTCCGACATCTGGGCTGACCGAATCGACGAGAGATTGGCTGGGGAGTCCAAGCGATACGAGGACTTCGCAAAGGACGGACCCGACACGGTCCTCATCTACCACCTCTCCACCGATTCCACCATGACACGATGGCTCGAGGACCGTGACCGAGCTGGCACCCGGGTCATTTCGTACTACCACAACATCAGCCCGTCGAAGTACTTCCGTCGTTGGGAGCCACGGATAGCGAGAAGGCTGGACGAGGCTCGGGAACAACTGGTCAAACTCGCTCCGGTCACTAGCCTGGCCTTGGCGGCGAGCTCCTTCAACCGCGACGAACTGGTCGATGCGGGCTACGGCTCGGTGATCGTCGCCCCCCTGCTCGTCGATCTCACACCCTTCGACCAGCTGGGCCAAGACTCTTCTGTCAACAACCCGTCTGCGCGCGAGCGGGCGGGCTCGCGATGGCTATTCGTGGGACGGATCGCACCCAACAAGTGCCAACACGACGTGGTTGCCGCATTCGCGGTTTACCGTCGCTTGATCGATCCGGATGCGACGCTGACGCTCGTCGGTGGGCCCTCGTCTTACCGTTACCTCCAAGCGGTCCGGCGGCTGATCGTCGAGCTTGGCCTGGAAGGGTCCGTTCGGCAACTGGACAACGTGGCGTTCCCTCAGCTGCTCGAGGAATACCGGCGTGCCGACGTCCTGGTCTGTCTCTCCGAGCATGAGGGCTTCTGCGTCCCACTCCTCGAGGCAATGGCTGCCGGTGTCCCGGTCGTGGCATTCCGTGCCGCTGCGGTCCCCGAGACCGTTGGCGACGCCGCAGTACTAGTCGACGACAAGGATCCGTTACACGTGGCCCATGCGGTCGACGACCTTCTCCGCGATCCCGACCATCGGATGAAGATGATCGCCCGTGGCCGGTCACGAGCCGGCCAGTTCCGGCTTTCCGAGACGTCGCATCAACTGGTGTCCGAGGTCAACCGGTGGTTACGAGCCGAATCTTTGGCATCCAGATAGGCTCCAAGAATGCGGACCCTGGTGGTCGTTCCGACGTACAACGAGCGGCCGACCATAGAGAAACTTCTACGTAGGACTCGCAAGGCTGAATCTTCCGCGCACATTCTTGTCGTCGACGACGGGAGTCCCGACGCCACCGCCGACCTCGCCGAGAAAGTCGGATCGGAGGTCGGGGAAGTCACGGTGCTTCGCCGGACACAGAAGGCGGGACTTGGGGACGCTTACAGGGCAGGATTCCGGTGGGGGCTGGATCACGGGTACGAGGCGCTGATCGAAATGGACGCCGACCTCTCGCACGACCCCCGCGAAATACCAGTCCTGCTAGGGCTCCTCGCACACCACGAACTTGCTATCGGATCCCGCTACGTACCAGGAGGGTCGGTTCCCAGGTGGGGCTTCCACCGAAGGCTGATCTCCTGGGGCGGCAACCGTTACTCGGCCATTCTCCTCGGCATGAAGGTGCGCGACCTGACGTCTGGATTCCGCGCCTACCGATCCGAGACCCTCGAGAAGATCGATCTCGACTCGGTGAAGGCGGACGGATACGGCTTCCAGATCGAGATGGCTTACCTCGTTCACACGGCCGGCGGACGCATCGCCGAGACTCCGATCCGGTTCCTCGACCGCACTCAAGGCGAATCCAAGATGTCAACCGCGATCGCCCTCGAAGCGTTGAAGCTGGTCACGAAATGGGGCGTCGAACGACGGCTTCGGCAACCCGCGAAGGCGCCCAAGGTCCCAGTTACACTCCCACCATGGGATCGGTAAAGTCGTCGTTTCGCACGGCGCGGGACCGAGCGCTCGGGGGGCTGATTCGCGAGATCGCCGATGACGCGGCCGAGCGATCGGTCCAACAAATCTCTGACCGAATAGGGAACGTCGAGAGAATCCTCGGCGATCAGGGCGACGCAGCCGACGAGGTGGCAGAAACAATCGGACGGACCCTCACCCGACTTTCCGCCGAAGTCAACTCCCTGGCGCAAGAGGTTGTACGGCTCAGAGAACGCCTGGACCGAGCCGGCTCACCGACTTGAGCCGATCGTCCGGCCCGGGCGTCGTAATAGACCTGCAGGCCGCCCAGAGTCCGCAATACAGGGACCGGGGCATCGCTCGCTACGCTCTCGAGTTCACCGAGGCGGTCGCTCAGGCACATCCAGGCCTGGTGAGACAGGTGCTGCTCAATCCTCGGTTGCCGCCTGTTGAACTCCCGAACGGGCTCATCGGATCCGTCCCTGTTGGGCACAACCCCGAGTGGCCAGCCGGTGGCGGAGTGTTCCACGTGCTGTCGGCGTTCGAGCTTGACGTTCCTCTTTCTGAGCTTTGGCCCCGTGAG
This sequence comes from Acidimicrobiales bacterium, assembly GCA_036378675.1. Lineage (NCBI taxonomy): Bacteria > Bacillati > Actinomycetota > Acidimicrobiia > Acidimicrobiales > Acidimicrobiales bacterium. The sequence continues at coordinate 33,062 of DASUWA010000042.1, read as the reverse complement.
GTCTCTCGACGCGGCATGCGGCTCGTGGTGACTCTGTACGACCTCATTCCCGAGATCTTCTCCGATACTTATCTTCGCGATCCCGGCGTTCGCCGGCGTTATCGGGCTCGTCGAGAGTTCGTCCGGGCCGCAGACCACGTGGTGACTCTTTCGGATTCCGCAGCTGCCGATGCCGTACGTCTCCTCGGTCTATCGGAGTCGCAGGTGTCGGTCGTTGGCGCGGCACCGTCAGGGGACTTTCGTCCAGCAGAGGATCGTTTGAAAGCGGCCGCAGCCGCTCAAGCTCTTGTGCCTGAACTCGCCGGGCCTTACATCGTGTTCAACGGCGCAGTGGAACCCCGGAAGAACATGGAGAAGCTGGTGGAGGCCTACGCGGCGACGCCCGAACCGGTCCGCGAAGGATGGCAGCTGGTCCTCGTATGTCGTCTGAAGCCCAGCGAACGGAACCACTTCGAGGTGCGAGCTGCGCAGCTAGGTATCGCGGATCGGCTCGTCCTGACCGGGTTCGTTCCCGACACCACTCTCAAAGTTCTCTACCAGGCGGCAGACCTGGCGGTGTATCCATCCCTATACGAGGGATATGGACTTCCCGTTGCAGAGGCCCTCGCGTGCGGCGCACCGGTGATTGCGTCCGAGACCTCTTCTCTGCCCGAACTGGTTGCGCCGGGCGCGACATTCGATCCGACGGATGCAACTGCGATCGCTCAGGCGATTACGAGAGCGCTCGTCGACCGGGCACGGCGAGACGAGCTTTTGGCCTGGGCAGAACGCCCAACTCCGACATGGTCGGATGTAGCTGACAAGTGCGCGAAGGTTTACGAGGGCTTGCTCCGCGACACAGGGGTTCCGCAGCACCGATGGAGGCCACGACCACGAATCGCCATGGTGACGCCCTGGCCACCAGCCCGAACGGGCGTGGCAGACTACAGCCAGCGACTGGCCGAAGCAATGGAGCCTTATGCGGACATCGAGGTCGCAGTAGACGGCGACCTCGCCGAGACGACGATCCAAGCGACCGAGCCCGTCCGCGAGTCTCCGAGCCTTTCTTTCCATTCCAACAGCCAGCTCAAGCACAGGGATCTGGCCGTAGGGGGTTACGACGCGGTCTTGCTTGCGATCGGCAACAGCGAATATCACGGTGGAGCGTTGAAGCTGCTTCGCCGTGGCGGATTGCATGCACACGTGCTCACCCACGATGTTCGGCTGGATGGCCTGTATGTGCACGGGGTTAGCCGCGGCGCAGTTCCTGAAGGATTAGAGGCGGCCGTCCTCGGTGTGTACCACTCCGTGTCGCCCGACCTAACTTTCGATGGGAACCTCTTCGAGGCCATGAGTCGCGCCGACGTTTCCATGGTTCGAGACGTCGCTCGGCTCGCCGACAGTCTGATCGTGAACTCCGAGTTCGCCTTCGAGCTGGCGCGCGCGGACGCCGGTCCCGAATGGTCGGACCGAGTTCGGCTGTGTCCGTTTGCCTATCCTCGGCCGGTTGAACGCAATCCAGGATCGGTGGATCGCGACCTGGTATGCAGCTTCGGGGTGGTTCATCCCGTCAAGCGGCCATCGGCGTTGGTCGAGGCGCTGCCTTTGTTGGCACGTCGCCGTCCTAACGCACGCCTTGCTCTGGTGGGACCAGTCTCGGAACAGCTTAAGGATGAGATCGAAGCACTTGCCGAGCAGCTAGAGGTAAGAAGTCGGCTGACCATAACCGGCGAAGTGACGGACGCTGACTACGAATCCTGGTTACGTTGCGCCGCGGCTGCCGTTCAGCTGCGCGAGTACTCGAACGGAGAGTCGTCTGCGGCGGTCGCTGATTGCGTCGCACACGGCTTGCCGACCCTGGTTTCAAGGATTGGCCCACAATCCGAGCTTCCCGCCTTCATTCCCAAGGTGGCTCCGGACGCCCCGCCGGAAGTTCTGGCGTTGGCCTTGGACAAGCTTCTGGACCTGTCCGGCGACAATGACCTGGTGGCGAAGTCCCACGCATTTGCGGGCGAGAACGGATTCGGCCGCGCCGCCGGATGCATCTGGACCCAGGTACCGGAGTTGAACCTTTGGCCGGCGCCGGCGTGACGGTATCCGCAGTTGTCCTGTCGTACCGTCCTGACAACTGGCTGGACGCGTGCCTCAAGTCGGTCTCCGATCAAGTTGATCAGCTGGTGGTGGTCGACAACGGTTCGGACCGGGCAGAGGCTTCGACGATCGCCACCAAGTACAACGCCACCGTCATCGGACTGAGGAGCAACGTCGGATTCGCTGCTGGAGTGAACCTGGGGGTCAGCCGATCGAGCGGTGATGTGATTGCGTTGCTCAACGATGACGCCTTTCCTCATCCGGGTTGGATCAACCAGTCCCTTCAAGTCGTCAAAGGTGCCGATGTCGCCGCAGTGGTCCCGAAGGTCCTCAGACGCGGCCTGTACCGGGAGGTCATTCTCGAAGATCGCCACGATGCTCCGGCAGATCATCGCTCATTGGGGCGGATGCTGCGTTCGGTGACGGCGGCTGGCGTGGAATCCCTCGACCGTCTTCTGGGCGCAGGAATTCATTCGCTGGAGCAAGGGGACGATCCGTTGACGCCGAAATGGCGGTGGACGGTGCCTGGAGCACCCTTCTACGTACCTGTCGCGACGCCAGAGGACGAGGTTCTGATCAACGGTGATCCAGCTCGGCCCGGGCCAGTCTGCCGCCTTCTGAACAAGGCGGGCGGTTACATGAAGTCCGACGGGGTCCTGGGCGACATCGGCGACGGGACCCCCGATGACGGCAGGTGGGATACCCCTTCGGAGCCGTTCTTCGCCAGCGCTACGGCGATGGTGATGCGTCGCGAAGTATTCGACGAAATCGGCGGCCTAGCCGAACCGTTCTTCGCGTACTACGAAGATGCAGACTGGTGCTGGAGAGCGAGGCTGCGAGGCATGCGAGTGCTCTACGAACCGCATGCCAAAGTGGAGCACCTGCACTCAGCGACCAGCGGCGGTTCCGCCTTGTTCGTGAACCGGTTGGCGACCCGGAACCGCCTGCTCACCCTCCTCCGAAACGCGCCATTCAAGATCCCTGCAGAGCTTGCGATCAATGCTTTCCGCGATTTGGGTGACGCCAGAGCCCGGGTCGATCTAGTCGAGAAGTTGCCGTGGGCGATCGGTTCTCGGCTCAAAAGCAGCAGGAGCTGGAAGGTGAGCCCAGACGAAATATGGCGCCGGTGGGCCGATGCAGACACCACTTGGGATGCTGGGCCCGCGCGCGAGGGAATAAGTATCTAAGGTCGTACCGGCTCGACCGGACACCCGATCTTGTCCACCCCGTCACGGATCAGCTCCGAGTGGCGGTTCGGCCCCCAGACGATTCTGCGAACCCCGCGGAGGAACTGAGGATCGCTCCAGCTCCAGACCTTGGACGAGTGAACATCGACGTCGGTGGGCTCGTTGTTCCAACACCACGCCGAACGGAGCGTGGCACCTTGTCCCTGCACGAACAGGCACCACACGACCGCAACAGAAACAAAGCTGGTTGCGACACGCTGTGTCCTCAAAGGGCGTGAAGCAAGGTGTTCGAAGGCGGGCATGGCGAGGAGGACGAAGAAGGGCATCATGTCGGTGAACAACCTGTTGCCGTAGCTGTCGCCGGCCCACCAGTGCTTGAAGGCCGAGATCACGATCCAGTGCACGACAGGTACGCAAGCCACTGCGATCCAGAAGGGATCGAGGCGTCCCGATCGGTGCAGGATCCAGAGGCCCCAGGCCGACAACGCCACGAGCGGGACGTAGATGAACAAGCCCCGCCCGGGGCTGACCAGGTTCCCGGCGAGTGCGGTGCGGAACGTCGAAGAGATCTGGAAACCTTGGCCTTGCGTGTAGTACGGCGTTAGCAGCTGTCGGTAAGCGACCCAGTCCACGGTGAACAGGATCGCCAATGGTGGTACGGCTCCGACGATGACCTTTAGGGCGTGGCGACGTTGCCACCCGAGCACCCATAGCCCCAAGACCGCAATCGGAATCGCGTCGGTCGGGCGCATCGCGTAGGAGCATCCGAGTGCCACGCCCATCCCGGTCCACCCTCGCTCGCCCTGTCTAGCCCTCAACGCAAAGAGAAGCGCCAACGACAAGAACAGCATCGAGGGTCCATGCTCCCAAAGCGATCGGCTCGCGATCGGCCAGGCGGGAGTGCAGAACGCAAACCCGAGAGCGATCACAGCGGCCCAGCCCCGGCGACGGGAGACGGGCTGGATCTCCAGCATCCGCAGTGCAATCAGATAGACGACAACCGTCGTGAGAGCGACCACCGTCGACATGGATATGACCTGAATCGGCCAGTCGTGACCCTGCTTCACGAGGGCGATCGACCCCGGCCCGATACCCAGCTTGTGGGCGATGTCGTAGACGATGACCCACGGGACAGCGAAGAGGGCCCCACCCCAGGGGAAGTAAGGGTATACGTGGTGGTGAACGAAAGTTACCCCCACTTGCGGATTGACCTGGTAGTGCCATACCGGATCGAGACCAATGGTGTGGTGATGAACCAGGTCCACGGCCGTGCTCACCTGGCGTAGCGAGTCGGCGGTCATACCGCTCGGCGACAGCATGTCGATAGCGAAGACAATTACGGCCAGGAGCGCGGGTACTACAGCGACCTGTGGAATTGCGGCTCTGCGCATGGTTGCGGCTCTACGCATGCTTGTTACTCGCGCGTCGGAGCAGTCTTCTCGCAACCCCGCCTACGATCCGCCGAGCCCTGTCCCGGGGCCTCATCTCCAACGGACCTCGAGTGGTAACCCCCGAAGGGGGACGACCCTCACGAATATCATCGATCACTTCATCCGCCGCGGAAGTGATGATTCCGACCGCCCGACTCGGTGCGCCAGTGTCGCCGGCCACGATCACCGTCGTGTGGTCAAAGCGGCGCATGGCGCGAGCAAGGCTCAGAGCCGTGAGCATGGCACGTGGCTCGGCAAAAGGCGTGGATGAGCCCGGTTCGTCAAAAGGGATGCCAGGCTCGACGACGAGGACGAACCTTTCCGCGTGCTCCATCCGGCGGAGACGGTCCAGCCTGCGTCCAGCGAAGGGCCCTAGCAGCGGTACTGAATAATGCGCGGCACTCGGTCGCGGTGAAACGACGCTGATCATCTCCCCGTCCCGGAGCGCGCGGCGAACCGCGTCCAACGTGGAATCCGCTGCCGGGACTGGTATGGGCGGGTAGCTCCCCGCGATGATCACCGTTGCCAAGCAGGCGACTCCAGCTCGGCTTCCATCCGGTCGAGCACGACTGACCAGGAGTACTCCCGCAGAACGTAATCGCGACCCTTCGACGCCATCGTCTCAGCGGTATTCGTGGATCCGCAAATCGTCTTCAGCCCCGATGCCAGGCCTTGGGCGTCGTGGAAGGTCAGGCCGCCGCCTGAACGCTTGCAATGCCACGCGACGACCTCGCCATCGGCCGTCGCCAGGACCGGTGTGCCTGCCAGCCAAGCTTCCATGACCGATCGGGAGAAGCTCTCCATCTTGCTCGGCTGAAGATATACAGCGGCCGCCGACAACGCGTCGTTGCGGTCTTGATCGGAAAGAAAACCGAGGTCGACCACTCGGCCGGACAACTCGGGGGGCACCACGACCTTTCCGACACCCATCGTGACCAGGTCAAGGTCCAGGCCGCCGGTGCGAGATGCGTCGGCGAAGGTGGACAACAACCAGTCCCAACCTTTGTCCGCTTCCCGCCGGCCTGCGTAGAGAGCGAACGGTCGGCTGATCCCGAACTTCTTACGGAATCCGTCCGGATCGTAAGACGAAGGCGGATCGATCCCTGCGCCGGTCACCACGTGATGCTCAGCGACGGGTCCGAGTCGGTGGGCTACCTCGTGCTCCGGCTCGGACAGGAACCAGACCTTCTGGGGATCGCGGAGGACGGGCCTGACCACATCGAGGCGCGCGTACTCCTCGTCGTGAAGGCAAGGGATGACGACAGCTCGCTCAACCACGAGGGGCATGCAGACGGTCGTGGTCCAGAACAGATAAGGGGAGAACACGACATGGTCGTACTCGGCGCCGTGAACAAGCAGGTGGAGGAAGAGGTCCGGCACCGCGAAGCGCCCGCTGAGCCAGTTGAGCTGGTTCTCCAAGGTCGAAGGTTTCTTCGCCTCGATGGCTAGCTGCACCTCGGTTGTTATCCGCGACCAGTGATGGACCATCTCGAATCGGCGGACTACCAGCCCGTCCTCCCGGGTGACGCCGGGAGGAAGCTCGTTCGCCCAGGTGTAATGGTCGACGGCGCAGGTGGTGAGGATCTCGACGTCCCATCCCCGAGCGGCCAAGCCGATGGCGATCTCCCGGGACAACGACTCCGACCCACCGACGACTCCCGCACCATAACGGGGAGGTACGAAGGCGATCCGTCCCGGCACCCCGCAACGGTACCAGCGCCCGACAATTCAGGATCAACTGTGGCTGGGGCGGTTTTTCCTGGGTCGTCCGGTAACCTACTGTGTCCGGTCGTGCGGCCCCGGATCCGAAGAGTTGTACAAGCCGCGCTCGCTGGCGGGGCGCTCGCTATTCCCGTCCTTACGGCGGGCGGCGCGACCGCGCAATCTGAGCCCGGCACGTACGAGACCGTGGTGGTGCAGTTGAAGAGCGCTGCCGTCCGCGCTTCCTCGGTCCTTGCCGGCCTACCGGGTACGAGCCTAAAGGTCGCCCCCCACGACCGATACGTGATGCGCGTACCGGCCTCTGAGGTTTCATCCGTCTTGTCCCGGCTGCAACGCGACCGGGGCGTCGGCTACGCGTCGATCGCCCGCCCCGTCCACGCCACCGCTTCTCCGAATGACCCGTGTTACATGACATTTTGTCCACCGCCGGTCGGCGGTTACGACAACAACGGCAACTTCATCACCGAGGCCGGTCCGGTTAACCAGGCCTATCTCAACACGATCGGCGCACCGGCGGCGTGGGACATCACCAAAGGGAACGGTGTAGTCGTCGCGGTGCTCGATAGCGGGGTGGCCGCGAGCGGCTCCAGAGCCGGCGGATATGAAAACCCCGACCTTGCCGGGAAGATTCGCAGCGCAGTCAACGTGTGCGCCGGCGACGACCCTGGCTGCGGCAACCCGAGCCAGGCTGGGGATCCCGTACTTGGGCACGGAACCCACGTAAGCGGCATCATCGCAGCGGACACCGACAACCACACCGGCGTGGCCAGCCTCGGCTGGAACCTGAACGTCGACATGTTCAAGGTGCTCGATGACCAAGGGCAGGGAAACACCGTCGATGTGGCCACGGCGATCTACGACGCGGTTGACGCCGGCGACCGGGTAATCAACATGTCGCTGGCCAACTACTCGTGCGCCTTCGCTGACCAGATCGGCCAACCCGGGGCGTGCGGTCCGGATCCCGATGAGCAACGGGCAGTCGAGTATGCGCTTGCCCACAACGTGGTAGTGGTTGCTGCAGCGGGGAACGACGGTTACGACTCGCCGACCTACCCCGCCTCCTACCCCGGAGTTCTCTCGGTCGCGGCGACCGACAACAACGGAACGGTCCTGTGCTTCTCGCAATGGGGTTCGTCGGCGAACATTGCGGCTCCCGGGATGGGCATCGTCTCCACTTGGAACGGCACGGGGAATGCGACGACAAATTACGACTACTTCGTCCTGGACGGAACCTCTATGGCGGCACCGCAAGTCGCCGCCGCGGCTGGGCTGATGGTCGCTCATGCGCCGAACCTGACCGGGCCTCAGATCACCCAGTTGCTGGAGCAGACTGCCAGCCCGACTGGCGGCAACGGGGGATGCGGGCCGAACAGCGGATCACAGCCGCCGGCTACCCATTCGATCTATGGAGGCGTCCTCAACGTCCCGGCCGCGCTGCAGGCCGAGTCGAACCCGCCCACCAGGTTCAACGGTTACGACATGGCGGGGTCAAACGGTGCGGTGTATGCCTTCGGGACCTCGATCTTCGAAGGTGACAAGGCGGGTTCCCCGCTGAACAAGCCGGTCGTCGGCATGGCCAGATCCGCTGACGGTCTCGGCTACTGGCTGGTCGCGCGCGACGGAGGGATCTTCAACTTCGGCGACGCCGGCTACTTCGGATCGACAGGGAATAGGGTCCTCAACAAGCCGATAGTTGGAATGGCCGAGGACCCGGCCACAGGCGGCTACTGGCTGGTCGCATCCGACGGAGGCATCTTCAACTTCAACGCCCCGTACCTGGGTTCGATGGGCGGAAGCCACATCAATCAACCGGTCGTCGGGATGGCCAGCACGCCGGACGGTGGCGGGTACTGGTTGGTCGCCGCAGATGGCGGGATCTTCACGTTCGGCAATGCCAGCTACCACGGATCGACCGGAAACATCCGCCTGAATAAACCGGTGGTAGGGATGTCGCCCACCTCGAGCGGGCAGGGTTACTGGCTGGTCGCGACCGACGGCGGCATCTTCAACTTCGGGGACGCCGGCTTCTACGGGTCGACTGGGAACATCGTGCTCAACCGGCCGGTGGTCGCCATGGCGACGACCCCGGGCGGGCACGGCTACTGGTTATTCGCGACGGACGGTGGTCTGTTCAACTTCGGCGACGCCCGCTTCTACGGGTCGCTCGGCGCGGTGGCGCTGCCGGCACCTGTCGTCAGCGCTTCGGACTGAGAACTCGCCCGCGCTACCACTGATCAGATGAGCCGTATTGACCACGTCCCCGGGTCGGCCTCCACCAGCCGACCAGCCCACGGCACTAGCCTCTAGGCGCTGTGCGTAAGGGGGGGGACCACCCTGATGGCGGCTGCCAAGGCTGCCGCGACTACGCCGCCCTGGGACGGCGTAGCTTCCTAGGCCTGCTCGGGCTCGGGGTGGCATCTGTGCTCGGCGCGTGCGCCGATTCCGTCGGGGCTCGCCTCGAGGCGTCGCCAGGTTCCGCGGCCGGGTCGCTCGCGAACACCTCGGGGGCGCTCGCTCCACCCGACGAAGGGCTCCCGGCGGGCTCCGCGGCCGACACTTACATACCAGCGGACGCCGGCGCCGCCCCAGTCACGCCTCCGACTACCGCGATCGCAGCTGTAGAGCTGGACAACGTCCCGGCACCAAACCCGGGGCCGCCGGTGACGATAAGCCACGGTCCCAAGACGACAAGTCAGATCGCCATCACCATCGACGACGGCTACTGCCTCGGGTGCGTCGCTTCCTACGTCGCGTTCGCCGAGAGCTCCGGCATCCACATCACCTTCTCGCCCAACGGGATCTACAACGACCTGTGGAAGCCGCACGCGTCCACGTTGAGATCGTTGATCGAAACTGGTCAGGTACAGATCGGGAACCACACCTACAGCCACCAGGACGTGACCAGGCTCTCGGACAGCAAGCTGAAAAGCGAGCTCGAGCGCAACGAAGAGTGGATACAGAAGACCTTCGGCATCACCTCCCGCCCTTGGTACCGGCCACCATTCGGCCGCCACAACCAGCACTCGGACGGGATCGCGGGCGAACTCGGGTTCACCAACATCCTCATGTGGAACGGCAGCTTCGGTGACGCCGCCCTTTTGACTCCTCAGGTCCTGATGGCCCAGGCGGTCAAGTGGCTGCGGCCCGGGACGATCATGCTCGGTCACGCCAACCATCCGACGGTGACCCACCTGTTCGGCCAGATCCAATCGATCATCGCTCAAAGGAAGCTGGAGCCCGTCACTCTCGACGAGATGTTCGGGACCTCGAGAGCCACCGGCTGAACTCCGGGAACCGCTCCCGCTCCGCCTGACGGGGCTGGTCGCCGCGAACCTTTCTTCAGGTTTTGCGCGATCGCGCCGAGAAATTCCTGGCAAGTGGCCCTGGGCGGGGACCCGACGACATTGGAGTTCTTTCGCGTGCGACGCCTGCCCTACATCACGATTGCCCTGGCGCTGGTCTTCGCCATCCTCCCCGGGGCCAAGCCCGCGCAGGCTTCGACCCTTCCGGCAACCCTCTACCTCTCCGGTCACGGTTGGGGTCACGGCCGGGGGATGGGACAGTACGGCGCGTACGGATATGCGGTCTCCGGGCAGAGCTACACGTGGATCCTCGACCACTACTACGGGTCGACGACGATGGGGTCGGTCGGCTCACCCAACATCAACGTCCATCTGGTCGAGCTCGACGGGCAGAGCAGCGTCACCGTCAGGGACTCGGGAGGTACTCACACTGTCACCGCAGGCCAGACGTACACCCCTTCGAGCGGCGACGTCTCCGTCGCATGGCCCGGTGGCAGCTGGCGGGCATTTCAGGGTTCCATCCAGGTCCAGGGCAACAACCAGACGATCAACATCGTCCCGCTCGACGCCTACGTGAAGGGCGTCGTCCCCGCCGAGTCCCCCGCATCGTGGGGGGCGTACAACGGAGAGGCGGCCCTTCAGGCCCAGGCCGTCGCCGCGCGTAGCTACGCGTGGGCGTACACCGGGAGCGGGTCGGGCACCATCTGCGACACGACCTCATGCCAGGTGTACAGCGGCGACCCCGACGTGTCTGGCGCGGTCGAAAACAGCTCGTACACCCAGTACTCCGACCAAGCCGAAGCGACCACCGCCGGCCAGGTGCGGGTGTGGGCACCCGGCAACCCGTCCGCCAGGCCCGTCGGGAGCGTGGCCCTCACCGAGTTCTCCTCGTCGACGGGCGGCTACACCGCCGGCGGGGCCTTCCCTGCGGTCGTCGACGGCGGCGACTCGACGTCCTCGAACCCCAACCACAACTGGACGGCCTCCATATCTACAGGCTCGGTCCAGCAGGCGTTCCCATCGGTGGGGACGTTGCAGTCGATCGCCATCACCGGCCGCAACGGCCTCGGAGACATGGGCGGCCGCGTCACCCAGATGGTTCTCAGCGGAACCTCCGGCCGCGTGACGATCAGCGGCGATCAATTCCAGTGGGCGATGGGGCTGAAATCGGACTGGTTCTGCATCACCAACATCGGGTCGAGCGGCGGCATCGACGGTTACTGGGTCGTCGCCAACACTGGCGGCGTGTACCCGTTCGGATCCGCTCCCAACTACGGGTCGATGGCAGGCAGGCCGCTGAACGCTCCCGTGATCGGCATGGCGCCGACGTATGACGGAGCGGGCTACTGGCTCGTCGCCAAGGACGGCGGCATCTTCACGTTCGGCGATGCGGCGTTCTACGGTTCGACCGGCGCGATGCGCCTCAACGCCCCGGTGCTCGGGATGGCCTCAACCCACGACGGGAGGGGCTACTGGCTATATGCCGGCGATGGCGGCATCTTCACGTTCGGCGACGCCGCGTTCCATGGATCTCTCGGCGCGACCAGGCTGAACAAGCCCGTCGTCGGCATGGCGAGCACACCGGACGGCGGCGGCTACTGGCTGGTCGCCGCCGACGGGGGAGTCTTCACGTTCGGCGACGCAGGCTTCTACGGATCGACCGGGTCGATCCGTCTGAACCAGCCGGTCGTCGGGATGGTGCCCACTGCCGACGGTCGCGGCTACTGGCTGGTCGCGAGGGACGGCGGGATCTTCACGTTCGGAGACGCCGGCTACGTCGGCTCACTCCCCGGCGAAGGCGTCTCCGACACCATCAGCGGCGTATCCCCGACCGCAGACGGCGGCGGTTACCTGATGACCAGCATCGGTGGCCGTGTCTACAGCTTCGGAGACGCTCCGTATATGGGCGACCCGGCGTCCACGGTCAGCGGATGGGCTTCGCAGGCCCTCGGCGTGTTCGCGCACAAGGGCCAGTAACGCCACCCGCGTAGAGGCCGAGCTACTTGCCCGAGAGGGCGGCCAGGTCGGCGTCGACCATCATTCTGACCAGTTCCTCGAAGCCGACTTCCGGCTTCCAGCCGAGCTTCGCCCGAGCCTTGCCCGGATCACCGATCAGCAGGTCGACCTCGGCCGGCCGGAGGAACTGCTCGTCGACGACGACGTGGTCCTCCCAGTTGAGCCCCACCTGATCGAACGCTATCTGGCACAACTCACGCACCGGGTGGGTCTCGCCGGTCGCGACGACGTAGTCGGCGGGTTGGTCCTGCTGGAGCATCATCCACATCGCGCGGACGTAGTCGGCCGCGTAACCCCAGTCTCGTTGGGCATCGAGGTTGCCGAGCGAAACCGTCTTCTGCAAACCGAGCTTGATTGCAGCGGCGCTGAAGGTCACCTTGCGTGTCACGAACTCAAGACCCCGCCGGGGGCTCTCGTGGTTGAAAAGAATCCCCGAACTGGCGTGCAGGCCGTAGCTCTCCCGGTAGTTCACTGTGATCCAGTGGCCGTAGACCTTGGCCACCCCGTAAGGGCTTCTGGGGTAGAAGGGCGTCCGCTCGGTCTGAGGGACCTCCAGGACCTTGCCGAACATCTCGCTCGAGCTCGCCTGGTAGTACCGGATGGAGGGGTCGACCATGAGGATCGCCTCGAGCAGGCGGGTCACGCCGATGGCGGTGACCTCCCCGGTCAGGATCGGCTGGGCGAACGACGTCTGCACGAAGGACTGGGCGGCGAGGTTGTAAACCTCGTTCGGCCGATGGTCCTTGAGCACCCTGATCAGCGACGACTCGTCGAGCAGGTCGGCCGGCACCAGCGTCAGGTGGTCGGTCAGGTGGGAGATCCGCTCGAATGTGACCGTGCTGCTGCGGCGGTGGAGCCCGATCACCTCGTACCCCTTGTCGAGGAGCAGCTCGGCGAGGTACGAGCCGTCTTGGCCGGTGATGCCGGTGATCAAAGCCTTACGTGCCATCCGGCCATTCTCGCGGAATCTAGGCCTTCCAAGTACACCGCGGATCCGGCTACGTGGTCAGTGGAGAACGGTTGGCCCAATCCGACCCGGTCCATTCATCTTCACCCACCGTCGTCGCCCGACCGAGTCAGCGCTCAGCTCGGTAGTCGATCGGGGGTAATGACCGGGACATCGACGCCGGGAGCGTTGGGGAGCTTGGTGTCGCTGCTGACCAGGGTGGCGTCTTCGAGGCGGCGGGTGGCTACGACGTAGAGGGCGTCGTGGACGGTGAGGTTGTTGCGTAGCTGCCAGGCTTCGACGAGCAGTGGGGCGACGGAGACGACGGTGAGGGGCCACTCAGCGAGGACTTCGACGAGGTGGATCGCTTCGTTGTCGTCGAGGACACCGGCGAGGGTGTCTCTGCGGATGACTTTGGCGACTTCGACATGGAAGTGCTCGACGGTCCAAAGCTCGGGTTCGTCATCGTTCTGGGCGCGTATGACGGAGGAGAGTGCTTGGCCTTCGGGGGTGCGTTGGAGGATGTCGACGCCGGCGGAGGCGTCGAGCACGTAGCGGACAGGCATCCGCTAGTCGCGCTTGCGTTCCTCTGAGAGCACCTCGGCAGCGGGCCGGTCCCGTTTCACGACGGGTAAGCGTTCCCAGCGGTCCCACCAATCGCGGAGGGCTTTGCGTGTCTCGGGTTCGGCGATGCTGGGGTGTTCGAGTTCACTGAGATCGGCGTGGCGGATGCTCACGTTCTCTATGCTACTGGCGGGCTGCGACGCTCCCCTAAGGAGAGGGCGCGTTCAAACTGCTTTACGGTTTCGAGCTGCCTCTAGCCACACCGCAATTGCCACCTCGACCTCCGCCACTGCTTCGTGGGGCGAATCCCCAGTCGCCGAGCAATAACGGAGGTCGGGTAGGTCGGCCACCCAGGCACCATCCTCAGCGCTCCAAAATACGTTGATCGGATAGGTGGGAGCGTTCACGGTTCCTCCTCGATGCTCAGAGGGTAACGTTCTCCGCTCGGTTAGGAACGGCCGTTCAAGCCCAGTTGCCGCCGCCTCCCGACACGGCGGACGCGGGTCGGGTGGTCGGCCATTGCGAGCATCTCCCTGTCTCCCCGGCTGTCCCCGTAGGCCCACATGGTGACTTGTTCCGATCCGAGCAGCCGGCCGAGCTGGAGCGCCTTTTGCTCAGCCCGGACGTTCTCTCCCTGAAGCCTCCCGGTCAGCAGCCCTTCCGGACCGACCTCGAGCCGGGTGCAGATCACGTCGTCGAATCCGATTAGCTTCCCGAAGGGTTCGAGGTAGAGGGCGAGCGACGCCGACACGAGCACGGTGCGGTGCCCTGCGTCGTGGTGCCAGGCGAGGCGCTCGACCATCTCCGGCCTGATCTCGCTAGCGAGCTGCGCGGCGAACCGCTCGCCGACGGTCGTGGCGTGGGCGACGGGCACCCCGGCGACCGACCGCTCGAGCAGCGCCGCCTTTGCCCCGTCACGCCCCGAGCCGCGATAGCCCGACAACATCGCCGGCACCGACCGCCCCAGAGCCGCCCCGAACCGCCTAGGCCCGAGCAGCTGCGAGAGGTACCGGGGCAGACTGTCCCCGTCGACGAGCGTGCCGTCGAAGTCGAACGCGGCGACGCCTACGTTGTCGGAGCTCACATCGGCAGCCGGCGCCACACCACGCGGGGCAGGTGCCGGAAGGCAGTGAACACCAGCCGCAGCACGCCCGGTACCCAGATGATCTCCTTGCCCGACCCAATGGCCTTCGCGGTCGCCTCGGCCACCGCGTCGGCGGTCGTCGAAAACGGGGCCTCTTTCATCCCGGCGGTCATCTTTGTCGTGACGAACCCCGGACGGACGATCAGCACTTGCACACCGGTCCCCGCCATGGCGTCCCCAAGGCCTTGGGCGAAGCCGTCCATGCCCGCCTTCGACGACCCGTAGATGAAGTTGGCACGGCGCACCCGCTCGCCTGCAACCGAAGAGAGGAACACGAGCGTCCCGTGGCCCTGCGACTTGAGAGCGCGCGCGGCGGCAAGACCCGTTGACACGACTCCCACGTAGTTGGTCAACGCGAGGTTCACCGCGCCTTCGCCACCCTGCTCGTCGGTCTCCTGATCCCCCAGCAGACCGAACGCGAGGATCACGACGTCCAGGTCGCCTCCCGCCAAGTCAGCGGCCTTGGCGATGATCGCCTCGTGGTCGGCGGTGTCGTGGGCGTCGAAGCGCAACGTCTCGACCCGTCCGGCACCCGCATCGCTGACCTGCTTGACCGCCGATTCCATCAAGGCGGGGTTGCGTCCGGCAAGGACGACGGTCGCGCGCCTGGGCGCAGCGAGCTTGGCTGCGATCGTGGTGCCGATCTCGGACGAACCGCCAAGCACCAATACCGACTGCACCGCACCCAATGCGTCCTTCATTTCTCCTCCTCGTCAAGTCCAAGCCTGCGCGACAGGTCGGAGCGAAGCACGCGGTCGGGGTCCAACCGCCGACGAATCTCGCGCCAGCGCGGAAGCTCGGGGTACATCGCTTCGAACAGATCAGGCCGCAAGCGCGAGTCCTTCGCCAAATACACCCTCCCGCCGGCGCCGACAACTTCATCGTCCAGGCGGTCCAACAGTTCGCCGAGACCAGTTGCCGTCGCGGGAATGTCCAGCGCAAGAGTCCAACCGGGCCGGGGGAACGACAACGGACTCGGATTTGACGCGCCGAACCGCTTCAGCACCGCAAGGAACGACGCGCATCGGGCCTCGCTCAGCGACTCGATCGAATGCCGAAGGGTTTCCTCCGCGCCGTCGGGAAGGACCATCTGGTATTGCAGAAAACCGTGCGCACCGTAAATGCGGTTCCATCCGCCGACCATGTCCAAAGGATGAAAAAATCCGGCCGCGCTGACAACATGCCCTACCGATCGCTTGCGCGCTTTGCGGAACCACATCTCGTTGAACGCCGCGATGCTCCAGCGGTTCAACAGGCCCGAAGGCGCCCACGGCGGGGCGGGAAGACGCTCGGCTGCGTCGAAACGCAGAGCAGAAGAACCGCGCTTCCTCGCTGGAAGATCCTCGATCGTGGCGTGCTCGCCGAACTCTAGGATCGACCTTCCCAGTGATGCGCCGCGCGCGAGGCAGTCGATCCAGGCGACGCTGTAGCGATACTCCTGATCCTGTTCCGCCATGCGTTGCATGACTGTGTCCAAGTCGGGGCAGCGCTCGCTGTCGACGCGCATGTATCCGGTTTCGATCGGGAGAAGTTGAAGAGTTGCCTCTCTTATCAACCCGGTCAGCCCCATGCCGCCCGCGGTCGCCCAGAACACATCGGGTTCCTGGTCGGGACCGACCGTCATCTCACCGAGAGCCGGCGTCTCGAGGATCATCGACTTGACGTGCCGCGTGAAAGTCCCGTCGCGATGGTGGTTCTTGCCGTGGATGTCAGATGCGATCGCGCCGCCGACGGTCACCTGTCGAGTGCCGGGGCTGACCGCCGGCCCCCACCCGAGGGGCACCATGACGCGCATCAGCTTGTCGAGGCTCACCCCGGCTTCGACCCGGACCTGGCCTGACTGGAGGTCTATGTCCAGAACCCGGTCCAGGGCCGTGGTGACGACGACGTCGCCGCCGGCGTTTTGGGCCGCGTCCCCGTAGCTCCTGCCGAGACCGCGGGCGATGAGGCCGCGGGGTCCTACTTTTTCCAACGCCCTTGCGAGGTCCTCCGGGTGAGTCGGAGCCGACACGGAAGCGACCGTCGGGGCGGTGCGACCCCACCCTGTTACCGCGCGCGTGTCACCCATAAACGCCGATGGCGAACAGCACCGCCCACACCACCCCCAGCATCTGCAGCGGGCGGTCCGCCAGCACGAGCTCCTCCGGCTTGGCGCCCTTGCCTGCCTCGACCAGGAAGGTGAACCGGAGCAGGGCGATCATCACGGGGACTATCGACAGCTGGAACCAGATCTGGTCGTGCTGATGGTGGACCCTCGCGGTCTCGAAGCTGAACGCCCAGAGGCAGTAGCCGAGGATCGCACAGGCGGCCGATATCGCCAGAACGGTGCGGAGAAAAGTGGAGCTGTACTCGTCGAGGGTCGCCCGGTGCGCCCCGCGCTCGTCGCCCAGTTCCGCGTGCTCGGCAACGCGCTTTCCGGTCACCATCAAAAGGCTGCCGAAGGTCGCAACGATGAGGAACCACTGGGATACCCGCACGGGAACGGCGACCGCGCCGGCGAGTGCCCGCAGAACGAACCCGGCGGCCACTGCGGCCAGGTCGTAGATCGGCTGGTGCTTGAAGTAGAAGCTGTACGCGAACTGGACCGCTATGTAGATCGCCAGAACGACGCCGAGTCGCCACCGCAGCGCGGTCCCCGCGGCGAGTGAGACAGCCATGAGCGAGACACCCGCGATCACCGCGGTCCGCACGCTGATGATTCCCGCGGCGACCGGACGGAATCTCTTGGTGGGGTGCAGCCGGTCGGCCTGCACGTCGAGCGCGTCGTTCAGGAAGTAGGTCCCCGACGAGACCAGACAGAAGAGCGCCACCGCTACAAGCGTGCGCCACAGCGCTGCGCCAGGGGTCAGGACGCCTGCAGCGCCGGGTGCGGCGAAGACGAGGACGTTCTTAGGCCATTGCCGGATCCGCGCCGTCCGGAGCAGTCCGGCGGCAACCGAGCCGCGGCGGCCCTCTGGCGGCGGCGCCTCGAGCGCGTCGGCGACCGCCGGTGAACGTAGCGTCCTGGCCACCGCTAAATGGTAGCTGTGACCACTAGCGGCGGAGCCCCATGTAGGGGCGCCGGCCAGGCGGAAGATCCGCCCGGTAGGGGTTCTTCTTGTCCCTGTCGGAGAGGATCGGGTCGGCGATGCCCCAGTCGGCGCCGACGTCCGGGTCGTCCCAGGCGACGCCCAGCTCGTCGTCGGGGTTGTAATAGCCGTCGACCAGGTAGGTGAGGGTCAGATCGGTCAGCGAAGCGAAACCGTGCGCAACTCCCGGCGGGATGAACACTCCGCGGCAGTTGTCGCCGCTGATTTCGAGGTGAAGGGTGGCCGCGTCGGTGGGCGATCCCTCACGCAGATCGTGGAGCACGACCTTGGCGGTTCCGCGGGTGCACAGCCAGTAATCCGCCTGGTGCAGGTGATAGTGGAGGCCGACCACGGCGCCGGCGGCCTTGTCGGAGCGGTTGCCCTGGATCATCTCCCTACCGAGCGGGAACCACTCCCGGCGGTAGGTCTCGTAGAACCGGCCACGCTCGTCGCCGTGGCCGTCCGGGTCGACGATCCAGACGCCCTTGATGGTGTCGGACTCGGAGATGTTGGGCACTGCGAGAGACTAGGAGACCTGGTCGCGGTGGCGCCCATCACGCCGATCAGCGGCGCTTGTCCTCACCCATCCAGTGGGCCGGCGGGTCGCTGGCCGGGAACGATTCCTCGCCGTCGAGGTCGGACTCTTCCTCATCGTCTTCACCGTCGTCGTCCCCGTGATTGTCATCGCGCTGGACGGTCGGATCCGGGTCTTGGGACAACGCACCGCCTCCTCGTTTTCGGGTTCTGGTCCCAGGGTAAGCCGCTGCGCCGGCCAGGCGGCACGGTTGGATTTCGCTGGTCAGGGGAACAATTGAGATGAGTTGATTCCGCAGGCGTGCAGGCGGCACGTGTTGCCTGGAAGGAGTTCATGTCATGACGTGGGCTATCGATCATCCGCAGCGACATCGGCGGTTCAGTCCCTTCGGCCGCGGGCGCCGGGTCGAAGCACTCCCGACTGCGGGCGTCCGTGCCTTTGCCCGTCCGCTAGGAGCGGGCGGCGTTGGCGTCTGGGTGTTGCTTCTCGCCGCTTGGGCGGGGATCGCCGTGTTCGTGGGACCGCTCTTCGACTTCC
Organism: Acidimicrobiales bacterium; assembly: GCA_036378675.1. Taxonomy (NCBI): domain Bacteria; kingdom Bacillati; phylum Actinomycetota; class Acidimicrobiia; order Acidimicrobiales; species Acidimicrobiales bacterium. The sequence goes on along the minus strand of DASUWA010000042.1, from coordinate 14,541 downwards.
GCCCGACCACCACCAACGCCTGGGACTGGACGATGCAGAACTGGCTTCTTCACCTGGTGCCCGGTGCGGTCGGCGTTTTCGCCGGCCTGGTGATGCTCGGAACCATAGGTGCGAGCGGTGCCGGCAAACGCGGTGGTCTCGGCATCGGTGCGCTGCTCACGATGGCCGCCGGCGCGTGGTTGGTGATCGGCCCCGCCGCCTACAGGTGGTTCGAGTCGTCGGCCGCTTTCGCACCGACCGGCAGCCCGCGCAACGACTTCATCAACCAGATCGGCGCCAACCTCGGCCCCGGTGTGTTGCTTGCCATCCTCGGCGGAATGGCCCTGAAGGCTGGGATCGCCAACCCGCGCGTAGTGCTGGAGCACGAGGGGGATGCCGGCATGGCGCCGGCGGCGCCAACCGAGGCGTCCGCCGGCGCCGGCCCTGGCCCGATGATGGCCGGTACCGCAATGGGCACTGGCTCCGCCGCCGCCGCTGGCGCCGCTGCTAGCGACACCGCCGGACCACCGACCGGCACCATGCCTCGGACGGAGGCCGGCTCGAGCAACCCGCCGACCGCCGGAGAGGCGTAGTCCTCAGCCAAAAACCTCAACGGGGTCTGAGGAGGAGGGCCGGCCCTTAGCGGGCCGGCCCTTTGCTTGCTACCGCTACAATTTCGGCCGGCAGGCAGGTCAAGGGCGCCCGGCGGGATGCCGAAGGAATACATCGTGACAATCAGAACGAACCGGCGCGGGCGGGTAGGCGGCAGAAACAGGGTCCTCGGGGTAGGGGCCGCAGTCTCGACCGCAGCCTGGGTGATCAGCATCACCGTCCCGGGGGGCGTACCGACTGCGAGCGCCCTCCCGTCCATCAACCAGACCTGGTCGGTCACCCTCGGCGACGCAGGCAATCCGATCGCGATGTCGTCACCCGTCGTGGCCAACCTTCCCGGTGGCCCCGCCGCGGTAGTGGGTGACCGGGCCGGGCACGTCTATGCCTATTACCTGTCCGGCGGAGCCGTCCCGGGCTGGCCCTTCAACACCGGCGGTATCCCCGTCGACTCCCCTCCGTCCACCTCAGGAGGGCTGGTCTACTTCGGAGCCGGCAACGCTGCCACCCCGTTCAGCGGCGGCACCTACGCGGTCAACGGCAGCGGCGGGCTCGTCTGGCACCAGATCGAACACGATCCCCCGACGAACAACAACCAGGCCCACGGCGTCAGCGCCGGCATCAGCGTCGCCCCCAATGGCGTCGTCGCCCCTTCTTTGGGTCAGAACGAGGATGCTTATAACGCGACCAACGGAGCGGAAATCGGTGGGTTCCCCTGGTTCCAAGCTGACACGGTCTTCTCGACCGCCGCGATCGCCGATATCGAGGGCAACGGCCAGCCTCAGATCGTCGAAGGCGGTGCGTCAACGGCCGGCATCGCCTACGGGCAGCAATACACCAACGGCGGGCACATCCGGATCCTCCACCCGACGGGGAGCGCTGGCTTCGGGCAGCCGAACCAAGGGCTTTTCTGCGAGTACAACACCAACCAAGACGTGATCTCGTCGCCGGCCGTCGGGCAGTTCCTCGGCGGCGGTGCGAATGGCGCGGTCGCCGGCACCGGCAACGACGCCCGGGACATAAACAACTCGGACAACCACACCGTCATCGCGATCGACAAGAACTGCAACCGAGCCTGGCAGACCCGTCTCGACGGCGATACGTCCAGCAGCCCGGCGCTGGCTGACCTTTTCGGTAACGGCGGGCTCGAAGTGGTCCAAGGTACGGACTACAACAACGGTGCAAGCGGAAGCGTCTACGCCCTCAACGGTGCCAACGGAGGCGTGATCTGGCGCACGCCGGTCCCCGGAGGCGTCTTCGGAGGCGCGGCGACCGCCGATCTTTTCAATCAGGGTTACCAGGACGTCATCGTCGGCACGACGGGCGGCGTGGTGGTACTCGACGGCAGGACCGGAGCCCAGGTTGCAGTGGTCGAGCAAGGGGTGGGGGTCCAGTCGACGCCGCTAATCACGCGTGACCCGAACGGTCTCATCGGCATCACCATCGCCGGCTACAACGGCAGCAACTCGGGCGAGATCCGGCACTACGAAGTCGCCGGGTCCAATGGCGGCCTCGTCACGGAGAAGGGCGCATGGCCCGAGTTCCACCACGACCCGCAGCTCACCGGTAACGCCGGCACACCGCCTCCCGTCGTACAAGTGCCTTGCAACGCGCCGAGCGGCCGCGCCACCGGCTACTACGAGACGGCCGGCGACGGAGGGCTATTCAACTTCGGCAACCTTCCGTACTGCGGCTCGACCGGCAACATCGTCCTCAACTCGCCGGTCGTCGGCATGGCCATGACCCCCGACGGCGGCGGCTACTGGTTGGTCGCCTCGGACGGAGGAGTGTTCACCTTCGGGGATGCCCGCTTCTTCGGTTCGCATGGAGGCGCACCGTTGAACAAACCGATCGTCGGGATGGCCTCCACCCCCGACGGGAACGGCTACTGGCTGGTTGCGTCCGACGGCGGGATCTTCACGTACGGCGACGCCCCGTTCTACGGGTCGACCGGTGCAATTCGCCTCAACCAACCCGTCGTGGGCATGGCTGCTGATCCACTTACCGGCGGCTACTGGATGGTTGCCTCAGATGGTGGGATCTTCAACTTCAACGCTCCGTACGAGGGTTCCACTGGCGCGATTCGCCTGAACCGACCCATGGTTGGCATGTCCGCCGACCCGCAGACCGGGGGCTACTGGCTGGTGGCGTCGGACGGCGGGATCTTCAACTTCAATGCTCCCTACCTAGGGTCGACCGGCGCCATCCGTCTCAACGCCCCGATCATCGGGATGGCCACCGACAGGAGCACGAACGGCTACTGGCTGGTTGCGTCCGATGGAGGAGTTTTCAACTTCAACGCCCCGTTCTACGGGTCCAAGGGTGGCACCCATCTGAACCGCCCAATGGTGGGGGCGACGGGCGTCTAAAACGAGCATCGGCCCCCTCTGATGCGCCGATTCCGGCGTAACATGGGGCCGATGTCGGACTCGTTCATCCCCGAGGCGGACGCTCTCGACCAACACCGTGAGGTGTCATCGGCACCGTGGCCGTCAGACGATGACGAGCACGAGTCGGCTATCGAGTACCCCCGCCGGATGCCCCTCGAGGCGTCAGAGTCGGACGTCCTCGAGCAGGAGCAGACCGTCGAAGACGACGACGAGCACGACTTGCGCTGAACACGATCACGGCAGGCGAACGTGCCGCGCCGCCGTAACCCCGTGTTCGACTGAATTTCGTGGGGACTTTCCCCAAACGTCGGCGACCAGAAATACAGCCTCGGTATAACCAACTCGTAGCCCCACGAAAGGACTGCGACCATGCCGACTACGTCAGAGACAACTGGCCGAGGCCCCTCGGCCGATGAAAGCACGGACGCGATTGAAAGCGTCTACAACTCTTTGCGATCCGGCGAAGCGACCGGCGAAGAAGCCATCGCTGACACTGTTCACGCTTTCACCGAGCTGATGCGCGCGGCAGTGCCGATCGCAGTCAGCCAGCCAGCACGATTCCTCGATCTGAGCTTCGAGCTGGCGCAGCAGACCCTCAACTTCCAAAGGCGCCTCTTCTACGAGGTCCTTTCCGGATTCCAGCGGGTGATGACCGAAGCTTGGTCGGAACTGGAAGCCGACCGGAACATGAACAGTCGGGGACCACGTGGAGCGGAGCGTCGCTCCCGTCCGTCCCGCCGGGCTGCCTGAGCCCGCCCACTATCTATGTGGCGCTCGCGATAGAGCGCCGATCGCGACCAAAAGAGCCGGTGATGGGTGCCAAACCCGTCGCCGGCTCTCGTCGCTTCGGAGGCCAAAATAATGCGACTTAACGATATATCGTGATAGAGTCGTGATATGACACGATTCAATCATTTCACTGACGTTCCTGGAAGAGGCCGGGGACCCCACGCTCATGCACATGGGCACGGACCCTGGTCGGGAGACGAAGGCTTCGGCCCGCCCTGGGCTCGAGGCCGCCGCGGCGGACGCATGCGTCGCGGCGACATCCGGAATGCCCTGCTCAGGGCGCTGCTCGACGGCCCCGCCCACGGATACGAAATCATCGGACGCCTCGAGGAGAAGAGCGGTGGTCTTTGGCGGCCCAGCCCAGGGTCGGTGTACCCGACTTTGCAGATGCTCGAGGAGCAGGATCTCCTGCGCTCGCACGAGGACGGCGGGAAGCGGGTCTACGAGCTCACTGACACCGGGCGCGCGGAAGTGGAGAACGCCGAGGACGACCAGTTTCCGTGGGAGGGCGCGGAGGGATTGTCCGGGCGAAGGGCGCTCCGGCTCGCGCTGGCCCAACTCGCACTGGCTGCGAAGCAGGTCCAGGCGGCCGGAGACCCTGCTCTAGTCGATCGGGCGACCGAGGCTCTGAAGGACGCCCGTCAGAAGCTCTACCAGATGCTCGCAGAGAGCTAGCTCGAACTAGCTCTCGACGACTCGGGACGTTTCTCTACTTCACCGCGACCTGGATGATCTTGACGATCACCAATCCGAACGCAAGGAGCAGGTAACCCCGCATCGTTATGAGCCCGATCTTGCGCTGGGTCGACATGATCGGCTTCGCCAGTAGGTGGAGGGCAGGCGTGCGCCAGGTGTCCCTGTCCTCCGTCTCTGCCGGGTCGGTTATTCGCCGGCGCTGCCGCGCTCGAAGGGCGAGATAGCCACCGATCAGAAGCCCGAGGGCGCTCCCTCCGAAAAGGACCTCGACGATCTGGCCGCCGGTGATGCTCGGGAAGAGAACGCCGGCGGTCAGGATGATCGACAGGAGCACGAGCAGCCAGATCACGGCCGACGTGAACAGGTTGGTGCGGCGCGAGTTGACCCACGGCCCGAGGACTTCCCGGTCGTTGCACAGCAGCAACAGGAACACAGTCGCGCTGGGCAGGAGGACGCCGGCAAGGGTCTGCACGCCTTCGGTCAGCAGTCCGAGCGGAACACCGGGGACGAGCACCAGGACAGCGGCAACGGCCATCAGTCCGCCGTAGCAGGCGTAGAACCCTTTCGCCTTCGAGACCGGACGATGCAGCGAATGGTTGAAGCCGAGGACGTCGGCGCTGGCGTAAGCGGTTGCCAGACCCACCGCTGCAGCACCGATGATGCTCGCGTCGAGCAACGCGATCGCGAAGAGGTCACCCGCAATACGCGACACGTACTTTCCGAGCCCAGCGGCCACCCCTGCGGAATCCGTGAAGTTGCCGAACTCCGGGTGTCCGGCGAACACCGCCGCAGAGAATCCGAACATCGCAGCCGCGCCGATCACCACGATCGCGATTCCGATCCACAGGTCAACCCGCTCGTAGTTGATGAAGCGAGGGGTGATCCTCTTGTCGATGACATACGACTGCTGGAAGAACAGCTGCCATGGAGCAACCGTTGTTCCGACGATCCCGATGATCAGGAGCATTACCGTCGAGAGCTGGGCGTGCTGGGGCAGACCCGGGACCACAAAGCTCCTCGACATCGCCGATACCGACGGGTGAACCATCAGATAGACCGGGATCAAGATCAACGACCCGGCCACCAGCGCCATGGAGATCCGCTCGAAACGGCGGAAACTGCCGGTGCTAACCGCTCCGACGATGACGGCAGCGGCGAGGATTACCGAAGGGATCTTGGGCAATCCGAGGTAACCGGCTGCGAGCGTCACGCCGATGAACTCGGTGACGATCGTGAGCGCGTTCAAGATGAACAGGTCGATCACGCTGAACGCTCCCCAGAACCTGCCGAAGCGCTCGAGGATCAGTCGGGCGTGGCCCACTCCGGACACGGCTCCGAGACGGAGGACCATCTCCTGGTTCACGTACAGCACGGGGACAAGCAACAGCAGAGTCCAGAGGAGGCGCGTGCCGTAGTTCTGTCCGGCCTGGGTGTACGTACCGAAAGCGCCTGCGTCGTTGTCGCCGACCATCACGATCAGTCCCGGCCCGACGATCGCGAGGAGCGTCTTGATCTTCGCCGACAGCCCCGGGCGCGCCGCAGTGTCGCCGCGCGGAATGCTGCCAAGCGCCCCGCGTATGTCGCCGAGATGCTCGGTGTCGAGGACGGCGGCACCCCTCACGGTGGGGTTGGTGGTGGAAGTCGTCATCGCCTCCCACCTCCCATCACGTGGCGAGGCGACCGATCCGAAAGCTCCGTGGCAACGTGGGCGCGGCACGAATCAGGCACCAGAAGTGGACAAACAGAATCAATCACGGCTATCAAGCGGAACATGAGCGTTTCCTTTGCGGTTAGACGCGCTTCACGACACGCGCGCGTCAGAGGTTGCGACTCGCAATGGGATCAAGGCCGAATGGCGGCTAAACCGCCAACAGTTGAAAGCGCGACTCCGACCACCGCGCCGAACGCGACATACAAATTCGCTCTAGGAGCGCCTCACGTTCTCGGCTGTGTCAGCGTGAAACGTTCGTCAGAGCGCGGGTCGGAGGCGCCAGGTACTGGGAGGGTCTGATTTCATCTGGTCACCTCCTCGGGATCAAACGTACGTCGAGACGGAGTATCCAACAACAGGCTACAGCCCGTCAACCCCTAAGCGCCGTCATCAGGACCGGCAATCGGGCTGCAAGATAACAGACCCGAACGTTGAGTACTCAGGATTCCAGGGCGATCGAACCGAGGTCCCCTCGGACGGGATCGGCGATCTCGGGAGCGGCCGTAGTGATGGTGTCAACATCGGCGACCGTGGGCGGTTGGGCCGGCAAGAAGCGAGCGGCTACGAGCGCACCCGCCGCGGCCACGCCTCCCGCCACCACGCACCCCACGATCAGTCCATGGATGAAAGCGCTCGATGCTGCGTGATGCACCGCATTCCCGAGCGCGGGCCGTCCCGCTGCGTTCAAACGGGACGAGACGGTTAGTGCGGCGCCGATGGACTGGTGGGCTGCGTGTGACAGAGCCGCCGGAAAGCGCGCCGGGAGACGAGCCGACAGCCGGCGGCCGTATAACGAGGAGAACACCGAACCTATGACGGCGACCCCAAGCGTTCCTCCGAGCAACCGGGTGGCGTCATTGACAGCGGAGCCGACCCCCGCCTTGTCCTTCGAGACCGCTCCCATGATCGATTCCGTCGCCGGAGCCGAGGTGAATCCCATCCCGATCCCGTACAGGACCATTTGCGCGGCGATCGTTCCGTAACCGGTAGTGAGGGAGATAACGCTCGCGACCCAGGCGTAAAAGGCGGCGACGGCGAGCAGCCCAACGGTTACGACGAGCTTCGTCCCTACTCGCACCGCCATGCGGGTGCCGATAACCGATCCGACCGCGACCGATGTGGCAACCGGGAGCAGCCGAACGCCCGTCGAAAGTGGACCGTAAGAGCGGATGAACTGGAAGTACTGGGTCATCAAGAAGATGAAGCCGAAGAGCGAGAAGAACGCCACCGTTACCGAGCCGCTGGCGGCGGTGAAGCGGAGGTTGCGGAACAGCCGCACGTCGAGCATTGGAGCCGCGCTCCTGCGCTCGGTGCCGATGAACAAGGCGAACAGCACCGCTGCCCCTGCGAAGCCCGCCACGCTCCTTGAGCTCGCCCACCCGTAGTCGGGCGCTTCGATGATCGTGTACACGACGACCGCCATCGCCGCAGTGGACAGGACGAAACCTGCGAGGTCGACCCGAGGAGCCTTCAGGTCCCGCGACGTTGGGACACTTATGGCTACGAGTGCCGCACTGACGGCGGCTACGGGGGCCATCGCGTAGAAGATGCTCGACCACGAGAAATGCTCGAGCAGCCAGCCGCCCACGATCGGGCCCAGGGCTATGGCGACGCCGGCGCTTGCCCCCCACAAACCGATCGCGGCCGCACGCTCACGACGTTCCGTGAACACGTTGGCGATCAGCGAAAGGGTGGCGGGAAAGATCATCGCGGCCCCAAGCCCCATCACCGCTCGGGCGGCTATGAGCTCAGCCGGAGTATCGGTGAAACCACCCACCAGGCTGGCGAGCCCGAACACGCCCAACCCCGCCAGGAGCATGCCCTTTCTCCCAAACCGGTCCGACAAGCTTCCCGAAGTCAGCAGCAGGGCTGCAAACACCAGGTTGTAAGCGTCCACGACCCATTGCAGTTGGGTCGTCGTCGCATGCAGCTCCCGAACCAGCGATGGCAATGCGACGTTCACGATCGTGGTGTCGAGATTGATCGCGAAGGATGCCAGCAGCAACGAGGTCAGGACGACGGCCTTCGAGCGCATACGTCGGTTCTAGCCGTCGTCCTTGAAAAAGTCAAGCAAGAACGTGTGTATCTCTAGTCACATCCGGATAGACTCCGCTCATGCGTTCCTACGGCCAGTACTGCTCGGTGGCAAAGGCGCTTGACGTGGTTGGCGATCGATGGACGCTGCTCATTGTCCGGGAGCTCCTGATTCGCGGGGGCTGCCGGTACACCGATTTGGTGAACGGGCTACCCGGGATCGCAACCAACTTGCTCACCGAGCGTCTCCGCGAACTGGAGACCGCTGGATTGGTCAGGAGGGAGGCGGCACCGCCCCCGGTTGCGACGACGCTTTACCACCTCACAGACGACGGAAGAGAGCTCGAACCGGCGATCAGGGCACTCGGGCGTTGGGGAGTTCGTTTCATGATCCAGCCCACCGGTGATGAAGAGTTCCGGAACCACTGGTTGACGTTTCCAGTGTCCGAGTTCCTCTCGGACAGCGACCCAGGTGGCGGTCCGCTGGAGATCGAGGTGAGAACCGAGGATGGACCCGCTGTCATCGAGGTGACAGGCGGAGAGGTCAACACGCGCCTGGGCGCGGGTTCATCGCCGGATCTTGTGCTCGAGGGGCCGCCGTCGTTGATGCTGGGCGTCTTGTCAGGTCGGCTGTCGATCGGGGAAGCGCGGCGGCGGGGCCTGCGGTCGAAGGGCGATTCGTCGGTGTTGCAGCGCCTCCACGCGAGTGGCTAACCCGGACGGTCCGAGCCTGATGAGCCGGCCGTCTGCGGCGGAATGGCTCCGATGTCTCGCGCGATCTTTGGCAGGTGAATACGCTTGCCTCGAAGGGGTCTTGCCTCCTCGGGGTGGGCCACCAGCCATGCCACGGCCTCGCCGATCGGTTCCGGTTCGTTGATGTCCGCCCACGGGTACTGCTGGCGCTGTACGACCAGTCGCTCCCCGTAAGCGGTAAGCCCGGGCTCCACGTTGTACACCACCACGCCGCGGTCGCCGACCTCGGCATCAAGGACCCCGGCAATGCGGTCGAACCCGCCCTTGCCGACCGCGTAGGGAAGACCCCACCCGCCGCGGCCGGCGGGACCAGGCGGGTTGCTGGCTGCGACGTAGGACGACATGTTCACGACAGTTCCGGAACCCCGCTCGATCATTCCGGGAACAGTCTTCTGCAGGATGAGGAGAGGCGCCAGGATGTCCCCGACAAGCGTGCGCTCCACGACGTCAAGCGGCGTCCCAAGCAGAGGGCCGTCGTAGCCGGGTCCCCGGTAGTGGGCCACATTGACGACTACGTCAACGCGTCCCCATTCGTCGTGCACGCGATCGACAGCGGACTCCACCGAAGAGAGATCCGAAACGTCCATAGGAACCTTCAGCACCTTCCGGCCGAGCCCCTCGATGACCGACCCGACCGACTGAAGGCTTCCTGCGATCTGAGCATCCTCTCGATTTCCGAGCAGATCGCCTTCAAGCACTCCCGCGCCTTCTTTTTCCGTGCGAGCTGCGAGCGCGGTGTCGAAGCCGGCACGGGCGAGCGCGACGGCACACGCGGCGCCGATACCCCTGCTGGCACCGGTAACGAAAGCGACCGTCATCGCCGCGGACGACGCAGGGGATGAGCTGGGTGCAACTCGGTCCACTCAATCGCCACCCGGCGTTCGGCGATGCGCCATGCTCCTGCTTGGACCGAGTAGCGGTCGTGGTAACGGATCATCATGACCAGATCGACCGGGCCGTTGCTCGTCTTTTGGTAGTGGTGCGCCATGCAGTGGACCCTGCCCGATGCGCCGCCGTCGTCCGCCTCGAACACCGCACCTCCGACGTGGTGGAATGTCCGCTGGTAGGGCTGCAACGGCTCGTAAGAGTTGGGAAGCGCTGGTCCCGCCCACTCGTTCTCGATGGGTCCCTCGTCGGTTTGGACCCGGAGAACACCGTCACCCGTGAACAAGCTGAGCAAGCGGCTCTCGTCCTTGCGGTCAACAGCGTCGGCGTACGCGTCGACCAGCCGCCGGAGCTCGATCAGGTCGGAGTCGGTTAGCGGCTCGCCCATCCGGCCTCCTTCAGCGCGGATTGTGCATCGGCGAAGAAGTCGTCGACCCCGACTTGATGGAGGGCGCTGAGCGGAACATCGATGTCGTTGACCCCCACGTCGACCAGTGCCTGGGACTTCTCGAGGGTTTCGCTGATTGTCGACCCGACCCGCGCGGTTGACCGAACGCGCAGATCTCCCGGGTCGCGGCCCGCAGCTTCGAACAATTCGCGCAGCTGTTGAACGCCCGCCGCGATGCCCGGCCGTCGTTCGGTCATGATCGGGATCCAGCCATCGCCCAGCTCCACGATGCGCGTTTTGTTGCGTTGGTTGAGCGTTCCCGAGAACAGCACCGGAACCCCATTCGGTTGCACCGGCTTCGGATCGCACCAGATCTCGTCGAAATCGACGGTGGGGGAATGGAACGACGCAGGCGAGCCGGTCCACAGAGCCCGGCAGGCACCAATGGCGTCGGTGAGCATCTGCCCTCTGAGGGAGTAATCGACCCCCAGCGCGTCGAACTCCTCCATCTGCCAGCCTGTCCCGACACCGAGTTCGAGACGGCCGTTCGACACGACATCAATGGTGGCGGCCCATTTCGCGAGGAGGACCGCCGGTCGCAATGGGACGATCACGATGCCGGTGGTCAGCTGGATGCCCGTGGTTGACGCGGCGATCGCAGTCAGCATGGTAAGCGGTTCATTCCAGGGAGCCTCGGGGGGAAACCGGAAGTCGCCCCAGGGGTACCGGTCCGCACGCGGTCCCATCACCACGTGATCGGAGAGCGACACCGCGCCGAAACCCGCTGCCTCTGCCCGCCGAGCGAGGTCGATCAGGGAGGCGGGATCGGAACCGGGTTCAGATGCGATCGGCAATCGCAGGGTAACTCGTACTTTGCGCTGGTCGGCCACACGGCAACCGTAGCCAAGGGCTGCTCGGCTTCACCTGCCGAGCGTCAACCTGGCCAGGGGAGCTACCGCGTACGAGCGCGCCGAGGCCGCAGCATCGAGCGGAACCGGATGTTCTCCGCCATCACAACCCGGTTGAAGGCGGCGGTCAGCCGGTCGCACTCTCGCTCCATCTCGCCCGACGTGATGTCCCCTCGCTCGAAGCGCTCGAAGCTTCGTTTCAGGTCTCGGTCCAGCTTCGACTCGAGGGCACGGAGCCGCTCGAGCGTCGTGGTGGGGCGCCGGCCGTCTCTTACTCCTGGCTGCGCCGGTGGCGCTTCACCCGCGTCGCTGGGTTCGGGCGGTGCCGGCTCGCTGGTATCACTGGAGGTCGGGGGCGGCAGATGCGGCCCTGCCACTTCCTCGGCGCTCATGTAATAGTCCGCGGCCTTGTTCACGCCCACGGACGCCAGCTTCACGCCCTTGAGGCAAAGCCGCTGGCACTCTTCCTTCAAGCAATAGTCGTAGCCCAACTCGACCCGTCGGGGGTCGAGGGCATCTCCGCAGATCCTGCAGTTCAAACCAAACCTCGCACTAACACTTCTCCGGCGTAGTAGCCACTACGCCACGCCCGGCCCGCCAGCAGTTTGAACGCCCAAGGGCGCCTATTTCTTCAGTCCCGTAAGGCGTCTGTCCGTGTAAAGCTGATTCATATGAGCGACGCTTTCATCCTCGGTGGAGTGCGCACGCCCTTCGGGCGCTACGGCGGATCGCTATCGCACTTTCGCACCGACGATCTACTCGGCCAAACGATGGTGGCCGCCTGCGAGAAGGTCGGCGTGCCGCTAGAGCGGATCGAGGACATAACCGCCGGGTGCGTCAACGTCGCCCACGAGGGCATGGGCGATGTCGCCAGATGGGGTGCGCTCGCGGCCGGGTTCCCGGATTCTGTTCCGGCAGTGACGATCAACCGGTTCTGCGCGTCGTCGCTCAGCGGGGCGATCAACATCGCCCACGCCATCCGCGCGGGCGAGATGGGAGTCGGACTGGCGGCGGGCGTCGAGTCGATGTCCCGGTCAGGGTGGGCGTACATGAAGGGTGACGCCCCGTTCAGCCCGCGCGGGCCCGTGTTCCTGTTGGACACGATGTGGGCTGGCGCCGGAGGACCCCCGAATCCCACCTTGCTTGCTCGAGACGCCTACATCGACATGATCCGAACGGCCCAGAACGTCGCCGATCTCTACAAGCTTTCTCGCGAGGAGATAGACGCGTTCGCCCTCCGGTCGCACCAGCACGCGGCGGCGGCGCGCGACTCCGGCAGGTTCGCCCTGGAGATCCACCCGGTCAAGATCGAGGCGACCAGGAACGAACCGGCCCGGCTGTTCGAGAACGATGAGGGAATCAGAGGTGACACCACGGCCGAGAAGCTCGCCAAGCTTGCGCCCCAACCGAACACGACGCAGATGACCGCCGGGAACTCCTCGGCGCTCAACGACGGCGCCAGCGCGATCGTCCTGGCCAGCGGAGCAGCCGCGGAATCGCTGGGGGTCGCCCCGATGGCTCGGGTGGTGGCGTCGGCGACCCACGCCCTGGATCCTCAGATCATGGGGATCGCTCCCGCCTTCGCCATGGCTAGGGCACTCGAGCGGGCTGGACTTTCGCCGGAAGACATCGATATTTGGGAGGTCCACGAGGCGTTTGCCGCCCAGGCACTTGGCGTGCTGCGGGAACTGCCACGTCAGCTGGACGGATTCGAGGTGCCGGACGACAAGCTGAACCCGAACGGCGGCGCGGTTGCTATCGGCCATCCGTTCGGGGCTTCAGGCACCAGGTACGTCCTGACCCTGGCGACGGAGCTCAAGAAGCGCCAGGCCCGGTACGGGATCCTGGGTGTCTGTGTCGGGTCGGGACAGGGAGTCGCGCTGCTCCTCGAAGCCGCCTAGGTGCCTTGGACGAACTCGACGTCCTCGACTCCCGCCGATGGCACTCGCACGTAGCTGAGATCGACGTGCCCAGCGGAGTCGAGGGTGTCGGTCTGGAAGTCCCCCAACTCGCGGTTGGCGCTGCAGTTGGTTCCTCCGGTGCAAACCGGGCCGGTTTTGGCCGGCGTCGGGTCGGCGGTCGTGACGGAGGACCAGGTCGTCCCGCCGTCGGTGCTCTTCAGAGCCGACTCGAACCATTGCGCGTTGGAAGGAACTCCGTCCGGCGTTGCCGAGGCCGACGGCGTGTTGTACAACGACACGGCGACTGTGGTTCCGCTGCCCGCAACCCAGGGGTACACGGATGTGCCAGAAGAGACGATGGTCGTCGGTGATGACCAAGTGTTGCCCCAGTCCGCGGATGTGCTGAACGCGACGACGCTCGAATTTCCTGTTTCGTTCAGCCAGGTGGCGTAGAGCCGGTTCCCTCCGGCGTTGGCGACGACCGGAAACGCGGAGTTGGTGGTGTTGCTGCTGGCGGCCTGGATCGACGTGTTCGTCCAGGTGGTTCCACCGTTGGCCGAGTGGGCGAAGTTAACGCCCCCGGTAGAGGTTGCGTACACGACTCCAACCTTGTCGGTCGTCCCGAGGAAGCCGCCGCCGCCCTGGGCGATGATGTTTCCAGGTGGGCAAACGCAACCGGTCTGGTCCGCGGCTGTCGCAGCCAGGACACCGGGACCGTATGCCAACCCGTTGTCGGTGGACTTCTCAACGACGATACCTGCGGGCACCGCATGGGTCGCTTCGTACACGATCCCGCCACCCGCGGATGCGATCCACGGGCGGTCCTGGACGGGATGACCCCCGGCGGGTTGGGAGGTCCATGTGCTGGCGTCGTTGGTCGAGACCGAAGCCGTCGCGCTGCCGAGCCACAGGTCGATCATGGAGAGCGTGCCCGTCGCTGGATCCACCGCGATCTGCGAGTCGCCTCCGCCAGGATTGTTGGCCCTCGCGCCCGGCGGGGTGAGCGTCCAACTCAGACCTTGAGCGTTCGACTTGAAAACGAAGCTCGGTGACGTGCCGTTCGAAAGCAGCCCGTCGGGAGCATTGATGAACAGGTTGCCGTCGGGCGACTGCACGATGCCCGGTTCGCTCCCGCCCGTGCCGACTTGGACCGGTGCGGCGAAGCTCAGGGTCGGCGCAGCGCCAGCGGAAGTATGAGCCAATAAGGAACTGACGCTTGCTGCGACCAGGACGGCCGCGCCAGCGACGACGCGAGGTACGAAACCCCTCTTTCTTGCGGCACTCACGATCAAAGTCCTCCCAGCTAAGAGTTGTCTTCCGACGACGGCGAACATGCCCTACCCCAAACCTGCGCCGGGCTCACGGAGCAACCGTCAAAACACGGAAAAAGCGGGAACTTAGCTGGGTATCACCCGAAATCTGCCGAGATCAGGACACTTTTCACCGCCTATCGTGCACTCCAGGCGGGTTCTTCGTCCCTTTGGCGGCGAAGGATCGT
>DASUWA010000041.1 GCA_036378675.1 Acidimicrobiales bacterium | reverse complement strand
CCCAGCGACATGAGCAACTTCGCGACCCAGGACAACCTGGGGCACGTCACCAACATCGTCGAGGTCACGGGGGGCGGCAGCTTCAAGGAGTTCTCGACCGCCGCCCAGCAGCAGGGTTACAAGCCGCATTACCTGGCTTCGAATTACAACGGCTTCATGGTGACCGCAACCGGCGGCACCGGACCGGACCCTAACAACTTCGACGGGACGATCGTCACGACCGATACGAAGTTCGGCGAGACGACAACGCCGGGCTTGAACGTCGACGCCCCCACGGAGGCCTGCGTGAACCTCTTCACCCGCCACGGCCTGCCCGGGTCCTATGTCACCGGCCCGTTCCTCGGCGGGAACAACTGCAACCTGTTCGAGCTGTTCGCCGTGGCAGCCTCGCGCGACCCCGGGCTGACCCGGGTCGGCCTGGCCACCGGCCTGGGACAGGTCGGGAGGTTCAACATGGCCTATTCGACGGCGGACTCCATATACACAACGCCGGGCCCGTACACCCCGGTCAAGGTGGCCGGGGGCGACTTCTGGTGGACGGTCGAGTTCTACGCCTCCTGCACCTGCTGGAAGGTGATCGACCCAACCTGGCACCCCACCTTCTAGTGACCGGGACGGGGGAGGCTTAACGATGGGGGCTTCGATCGTCCTCGGACTGATCAGCGGGCTCAGCATCGGCTTTCTCGCGGTCGGGCTGGTGCTGGTCTACAAGGCCAACCGCTTCATCAACCTGGCCCACGCCCAGATGGGTACCTACTCGGCCGTCCTGTTGGCCAAGATGGTCATCGACTGGGGCTGGTCCTGGTGGGCCGCGTTTCCGTTCGCGATCGCTGTCGGCATCGCGACAGGCCTTCTGGTCGAGCGCTTCGTGATCCGCCCTCTGCGCGCCAGGTCCGTCAGCACGGTAGCGCTGCTACTCGTCACGGTCGGGGTCGCCCAGCTGCTGTCCGCGCTCGAGTTCATCCCTGCTTTCGGCCCCAACACTCAGAAGCTGACGCTGCAGGAGTACCCGCTGCCGTTCCGCAGCCACGTAAAGATCGAAGGGGTCGTGCTCGGCGGCCAGTACATCCTGGTGCTGATCCTCGTTCCGATCGTGGTCGCCGCGCTGGCAGCCTTCCTCAGGTACACGACCATGGGGCGGATGATCCGCGCGGCGGCGTCGAACCCCGATGCCGCCCGGTTGGTCGGAGTGTCGATCCCCAGGGTGAGTATGGTCACTTGGGGTGTCGCCGGCGCTTTGGCTGCAGTCACCGCGGTGGTGCAGGCGCCGTCGCAGCCGAGCTTCGACGCCTCTTCGCTCGGACCGGACCTGCTGCTTCGCTCGTTAGGCGCCGCCGCGGCAGGGGGTTTCGTGTCGATACCCGCCGCGCTGGTCGGGGGACTGGGCCTGGGGCTGGTCGAGCAGTTGACCCTCTACTGGTCTCATAGCGGAGGAGAAGCCGACTTCGCCGTATTCGTCGCGATCCTCGCGATCCTCGTCGTCCGCGCCCCGGTCATCGCCGCGGCGGTGAAGACGAGCGGCAGCGTCATACCCGAACGCCCGCCACTGCGGGTCCCCGAGCTGGTCGCCGGACGGGCATTCGTGCGCAACCAAACCTCGCTGTTGGCGATGTTCGGCTTGTTCCTCGGGTTGATCTTCCCGCTGTTGCCGTATTTCCGTCCTGACTACCGGCGCTTCGATCTGACACTCGTTCTCATATACGCGCTGCTCGGAGTATCGATCACGATGCTCGTCGGTTGGGCGGGCCAGATCAGCCTCGGTCACTTCGCCTTGATCGGGGCGGGCGCCTACTTGACGGCGAGGCTGTCGCCGCACGGGATCTCCATTCCTGTTCTGCTCTTCCTGTGCGGGTTGCTCGGCGCTCTCATCATGGTCGTGGTCGGGCTTCCGGCCCTCCGCATCCGCGGTTTGACCCTCGTAATCACGACTCTGGGCTTGGGCACCGTGAGCTACGAATGGTTGTTCAAGCAGGACTGGTTCGGCTCCTCGCGTTCCTACGGACTTCCCGTTTTGTCTCCCGGGCTGTACGGCCTCGGGAGGCCGTCGAGCAAGCTTTCCGTCTACTACTTGTCACTCGGAGTCCTGGCGATCGCTCTGCTCGGCGCGTCCGCTCTCCGTCGCTCCCTCCCGGGCCGGATGATCCTTGCGGTGCGCGACAACGAATCCGCGGCCCTCACGTTCGGCCTCACGCCGGCGACGGTCAAGCTGGCGGCTTTGGGAATCTCCGGTTTCATCGCCGCGACGGGCGGGGTGCTGTGGGCCGACACGTGGCAGAACATTTCGCTGAGCCAGTTCAACCCTGCGCTCTCGTTGGCGATCCTGGCGGTGCCGGTCATCGGTGGTCTCGGGTCACTGTCGGGAGCGGTGGCGGCGTCGGTGCTCATATACATGAACGCCTTCTTCATCAGTCCCCATCTGGTCGGCGTGTTCGGTGTCGGAGCCCAGATCGAGCTAGAGCTTCTGATCGGAGGCGGAGGTCTTGTCATCCTCATGCTCAGCTACCCGACCGGAATCGCAGGAGCGGCACAAAAGGCCTGGGAGAAGTTCCTGCAGCGCGTGGCGGACCAGGAAGCCGCCAGACCCCGAGCAGCCACCGAGGGAGCCGATGTCGCCGATGCCTTGATCGTCGAGGGTTTGCGAGTGTCATTCGGAGGCCTGAAAGCGGTCGACGACGCGTCGATCAGGGTCAAGCGAGGCGAGATCGTTGGCCTTATCGGACCCAATGGCGCCGGCAAGTCGACGCTCATCAACGCGGTGTCGGGGCAGTTGCCTGCACGCGGGCGGGTTGAGTTGTTGGGCGTCGACGTGTCCGAACTCGCGCCTGACATGAGGTGGCTGCACGGGCTGGGACGCAGCTTCCAAGACGCCATGCTCTTCCCCGGTTTGACTGTCAAGGACGTGATCCAGGTGGCGTTGCGAAGCGACAACAGGTACGGGTTCGCCGCTGCGATTCTGCGTTTCCCGTGGGCCATGCGCGCCCAGCGAGACACCGAACGCTCGGCGCAAGAGATCATCGAACGATTCGGGTTGGGGCCGTGGGCAAACACACTCGTGTCCGATCTCTCCACAGGGACCCGCCGCGTCTGCGATCTTGCCGCCCAAGTCGCAGCCCGGCCGCGGGTGCTGTTGCTTGACGAGCCGACCGCTGGAGTGGCTCAACGGGAAACGGAGATCTTTCCGCCGATCCTGCGCCGCATCCGCGACGAGCTCGACTGCGCGATTGTCGTCGTGGAGCACGACATGCCAATGCTCATGGGGCTTTGCGATCGGATCTACGCGATGGAAAGCGGGCGGGTCATCGCAGAGGGAACCCCGGCGGAAGTCCGCGGCAATCCTGAAGTGATTGCCAGCTACTTGGGAACCGACGAGGTCGCCATCGGGCGATCCGGCCCGGCGGGCGGCGCGCGAATCAGATCCGTCGCCACCACCGGCCCGAACGGCAGGAACCGTTCGAACGGAGCGGCGAGATCTCGCCGGACAGTCCCGCGGCAAGCGCCGAAAGACCCGGCCACGGAGAACCCGGCTCCGAAGGACCCGCGATGACGATCGCGTCAACCGGGAGCCAACCGGAGGACCCGACTACCGAGTTGGTGCGGCCGATCCTCAGCGCGATCGACCTGGACTTCTGCTACGGACGTACGCAGGTCCTGTTCGGCGTGTCAATCGACCTGTGGCCGGGAGAGGCGCTGGCGCTTCTCGGCACCAACGGTGCCGGTAAGTCCACCCTGCTACGCGCGTTGGCCGGCCTGGACCCGCCCGTGAGCGGAAGGGTGATCTTCGACGGTGAGGACGTCACCGACGTGCCGGCGGAGCGGAAGGTGACCCGCGGGCTTGTCCTCATCCCGGGAGGCAGGGCGGTGTTCCCGGACATGAGCGTCGAGGAGAACCTGCAGATGCAGGCGCTCACCGTGCGGAAGAACCGCTCGTGGGTTCGGGAGCGCCGGGACCTGGTGATGGACACCTTTCCCCGGCTCGCGGAGCGCAGGTCCCAGCCGGCCGGCTACCTCTCCGGAGGCGAGCAGCAGCAGCTCGCCCTCGCCAAGGCGCTCATCCTCGATCCGAAGGTGCTTTGCATCGACGAGCTCTCGCTTGGGCTTGCCCCGGTCATAGTCAGCGACCTGATGGAGATCGTGTCACGAATCCATCGCAGCGGAGTCGCGCTGCTCGTTGTAGAACAGAGCCTCAACATCGCTGCCGAGCTGTGCCCGCGGACGGTGTTCATGGAAAAAGGGCAGATCCGCTTCGAAGGCCGCACCGCGGAGCTGCTCGAGCGGGATGACATAGCGAGGGCGGTGTTCCTCGGCGACGCGAGCGGGTGAGCCGGGTGCACCCGCCGAGGAAACATCTAAGGCGATCAATTTTGATGGTGATGTTGGTGTCCGCTGGTGTCGCCACAGTCTCACTCGGATTCGGCTCGACGGCGAGGGCCGACGCTCCGAGCTCGCAAGGCTGGTGGACGTCGGCCAATCCAGGGAACGTCGGAGGGCTCGGCGCGCCGGCAGCGCCACCGGCACCTCCGGATGTCCCCTCTAACGGCCTGCTCGTCGAGGGGGGGCCGATGTCTTCCGCCGGGGCCGGGGACGCCGGCGCCGCCGCCCTCGCCGCGCTCACCTACGTCCTACCGGACGGCGCGACCGCAGGAAGGCTCACGCTGACGGTGGCCCCCAATTCCGCGACAACCCCCTCCAGCACGCTCGAGCTGTGCCCCTTGACCAGTCAGAATTTCCAGCCCGAGGAAGGAGGCCCCATGTCCGATGCGCCTTCCTACAACTGCGCCAGGAACGTCACCGCTACCGCGGCTTCCGGCTCCTACCAGTTCGACGTGTCCAGCCTGCTTTCGTCCGCGTCGCCGGGAGTGGCCATCCTGCCCACGAGTCCTGCCGATCGCGTCGTGCTCTCGCAGCCCGACGCCCAGTCCCTGCAGGTTCAATCGCCGGCCGACACCGCGGTCGCCACGCCGGCCGACAGCGGATCCTCCGGCAGCTACGGGTCGAGCGCGATCACCGGGACAGGGACCGGCGCGCCGGCTGCTGCGGGGTCGGCGATCCAAGGGGACACCGGAACCGCGGCCCCGTCCGTGCCGGGTCTGCCGGTCTCACCGGCGCCGAGCGCAGCCCTGTCGCCGTCGCTTGCACAGCCGAATTCGACCACCAATCCGAAGCCGACGACCAGCCCGGCCACACCCGGCACCGCGTTGGTGGCGTCGGCCTCGCCGAGCACCGGTCCCCGGCCGTGGGTCGGGGTCATATTCCTCGTCGGGCTGATCATCGCAGCCGGTCTTTGGATGGCCGCGGGCCGGTCGGCGACTAGCCGGACCCCAGCACCCGTATCAGAACATCGATGAGCCCGTCGATCGTGTGAGGGTCCGCGACCGCGTCGACTCGGAGTCCGGCCCGCCGCGCGGTCTCTGCGGTAGCCGGCCCGATGCACGCGACAACCGGCGGCAATGCTGATCGGCCGTACCCCTCCAAGAAGCCGGTGACGCTCGACGAGGAAGCGAAACACACCGCGTCTGCGGACGCGACCTCGTTCGACATCGTTTCGTCGAACGGTTCCCGAACGGTGCGGTATGCCTCGACGAGGTCTACCTCCCAGCCGGCCAGCTCCAACCCGGCGACCAGTACCTCCCGTCCTTCGGAGGCCCGAGGGAAGAGCACGACCGAGCCCGCCGGCGCCGGCGGGTCGGGGAAAGCCTCCAGAAGTCCTTCGGCGTGCTCGCGGTCGGGCACCAGATCGGCCACGATCCGGTAGCGCCTCAACGCCTCAGCCGTCGCAGGTCCGACGGCAGCCACGCACGTCGACCCCAACGCGCGCGAATCGGGGATCCGCTCCATCAGTGCGTCGACGGCGTTCGCTGACGTGAACACGACCCACCCGTAAGCGCCCTCGGTCAGAGCAGAAGCGGCCCGAGCCAGAGCGGCACCACCGTCGGTGGGGGGATCCACCCGGATCGCCGGGACTTCCACCGGACGGGCTCCGAGCTCACGAAGCCGGGCGCCGAGAGCGGAGGCCTGCGCCCGGGCTCTGGTGATCACGACCCGCTTGCCGAACAGCGGCATCGCCTCGTACCAGCGAAGGTCGAGCCTGGAGACCGACCCGATCACCATGGTCACGGGAGGCTCGAGATGCGTCTCGCCCAGCTCGTCGAGCCGCACACGTACCGAGGCCTGTTCGGGCCGGGTGCCCCAGTGGACCGCCATCACCGGCGTCTCCGGGGCGAGCCCGCCGTCCATCAGGCGCTTGGCGATCTCCCCGCGATGGGCGACGCCCATCAGCACGACGATGGTCCCGCCGGCCCGCGCCAGCGCGTCCCAGTTGGTCTCCTGGTCGACCGCGTGCCGGCTGTGCCCGGTCACCACGGTGAAAGACGTGGACAGGCCGCGGTGGGTAACTGGCACACCGGCATAGGCGGGCGCGGCAACTGCAGACGTGATCCCCGGAACGATCTCGAACTCCACTCCCGCCTCCTGCAGCGCGAGGGCCTCCTCGCCGCCGCGGCCGAACACGAAGGGGTCCCCCCCCTTCAACCTCACCACAGTCCGGCCCGCGCGACCTTCCGAGACCAAAAGCGAGTTGATCTCGTCCTGGTGCACCGGGCCACCGGGTGCCTTCCCTACGTCGACCCGCCGGGCGCTTGGGGACGCCAGGTCGAGGAGGCTCGGGTCGGCGAGCCGGTCGTGGACGACGACGTCGGCACGCCGGAGCAGTTCGGCCCCTCGAAGCGTCAACAGCCCCGGATCCCCCGGGCCGGCCCCAACCAGGTAGACGGTCACCGCAACCTCACACGGCCGAGTCGGGGCAAGCGGCTCACCCGGCCAGGAGCTCGACCCCGCCGGCGCCCAGGAGCTCCTCGGCGAGCTCTCGGCCCAACTGCGCCGGAGCGGACAGCGGTCCACCCCGCGTCGCCTTGAGCATCACCCGGCCGTCCGCTGATGCGAGCATGCCCTCGACGGTGATCGCGGCTTCATCCGCGCGAGCGTACGCGCCGACGGGAAGGTCGCATCCCCCTCCCAAGCGGGCCAGAAAACCACGCTCGCATTCGACGGCGACCGATGTTCCACGATGGTTCAGCCCAGCGAGAAGCTCGACGGTGCCGGAATCCGTTTCCCGGCACTCGACCGCGATCGCACCCTGGCCCACCTGCGGGAGGATCACCGACACGTCGAGAATCTCGTCGGCGCGGTCGAGCAGCGACAGGCGGGACAACGCCGCCACTGCCACCACGACCGCGCCGCCCGCCGGCACCTTCTGCAGGCGGGTGGGGATGTTGCCGCGTAGATCGGCGAAGGTGAGATCGGGCCTTATCCACGCCAGCTGGGCGCGCCGGCGCACCGAACCGGTCGCGACCGTGGCACCGGCCGCGAGCCGGTCGAGAGTCGATCCGACCAGCGCGTCCCGCGGGTCGGCGCGCTCGAGCAACGCGCCGATCACCAGCCCCGGGGCAGAAGTCGATGACGGGAGGTCCTTGGCCGAGTGGACCGCCAGGTCGGCTCGGCCCTCGAGGACCGCGGCTTGCACCTCCTTGACGAAGACCCCTTGCCCGCCGATCTCCGAGAGGGGAACGTCGCCGCGCCTGTCCCCCATGGTCTCGACGACCACCAGCTCCACGCGCGCGCCGGGTCGGGCCTCCCGCACCAGGCGGGCCACCTCCTCCGCCTGCCAGCGGGCGAGCGCGCTTCCTCGGGTCGCGACTCGCAGGCTGTCCAACTACGCGCTGACCAACTAGAGGCCGAACAGCTGGCGCAGCGTCTGCGCGAGTTGCTCGCCGGCAGGTGAGCCGGCGGCTGCCTTGACCGCGACGGTCGGGTCGTGGAGCAGCTTGGCGACGATCCCCCGGCTCAGGGCCTCGACGGCCTGTTGCTGTGCGGGCGACAGGCCGGCCAGCCGGCGGGCGAACCGTTGCAGCTCGGCCTCCCTGACCTCCTCGGCGCGTTCGTGAAGCGCCGAGACGATGGGGGCCACCTGGCGCTGCGAAGAGATCTCGAGATATCGCCCGAGCTCCTGCGCGACGATCCCCTCTGCGTGAGGGATCTCCGCCCGCCGTCCCTCGACCGCCCTGGTCGCGAACGCGGCGAGATCCTCCATGTCGAACAGGGTCACGCCCGGAAGGGTCCCGACGGACGGATCGACGTCGCGCGGGACTGCGATGTCGACGATGAGGAGCGGCCTTCCCGAACGCTCGGCAAGCAACGGCTCGAGATCGCCTGCAACCAGAAGGAACTCCTGCGAACCGGTCGACGCGAGGACGACGTCGGCATACGTCAGGGCCTGCGTGAGACCGCCCCATTCGATCGCCCGCCCGCCACAACGCGCAGCGAGTTCGGTCGCGCGGCTCCAGGTCCGGTTGGCTACCAGAAGCTGTCCCTGATCGTCGAGCGCGCCGGCGAGAGCCTGGGCCATCGCCTCGCCCATCTCACCGGCCCCTATCACCAGCGTCGTCAGGCCCGACAGAGTCCCCAGCTGCTCGCCCGCCAACGCCACGGCCGCCTGGGACAGCGACGTCGTGCCGCGGGCGATGGCCGTTTCGGATCGCACTCGTTTTCCGGTTTCGATCGCGTGGCGGAAGAGGATCGACAGCACCGGGCCGGCCGTGCTTTCGTCGCGCGCGGCCTCCCACGCGGCCCCGACCTGGCCCAGCACCTCGCCTTCGCCGAGGACCGCCGAGTCGAGCCCCGAAGCCACCGTGAACAGATGGTTCGCCGCCCGATCGTCGTAGTACTCGTACAAGTGGCCGGCGAAATCCTCCGGCGGCAAACCGCTCCAGGCGGAGAGGAACTCGCGGATATCCGACATCGCTTGGTGGAAACGCGAGGCCACCGCGTAAACCTCGGTGCGCAGGCAGGTCGACAGGACGACCACCTCGCTGAGGTTGTCCTTCGCGGACAGGTCGTGCAGCGCCTTGGGAAGGAGCGCGGAAGGAACGGTCATCGGCTCAAGCACCGACAACGGCACAGTCCTGTGGTTGAGACCTACTGCGACGACAGACAAGCCTGCAGGCGCTCCCGTGCTAGGGCCATCTGGCCCGACCGGATCAGTTCGAGCATGTCTGAATCCAACGCCGTCCGCCAGTCGACATCTTCCGTAGACCGCCCCGAAGCCTTCATCTCCTCGCGCGCTTCGGAAAGCCACTCGGCCAGCAGGGCCACCTCGGGTCCCAAGATGCCGGCGATCTGGCTGCGGATCCAGGCGGCGAGCGCTGGGCTGTGGCCCGATGTCGACACCGCGACCTGAACCGGCCCGCGCCTTAGCACCGCGGGGAGCGTGAAGGAGCACGACGGCGGATCGTCCGCGGCGTTCACCCACACCCGGGCCGCCTCTCCGTCGTCGTGGACCTGGCGGTTGACGGCCGGATCGTCGGTGGCGGCGATCGCAAGCCAGGCACCGTCCAGGTCGCCCTTGCGGTAGCGGCGCTCGACGATCGAAACGTCGCGCCGGTCCCGGATCGACCGGTCTATCGACGGTGCTATCACCACCACGTCGGCGCCGGCTGCTACGAGGCCGTCGGCCTTCCGCGCGGCTACCGCTCCACCCCCGACCACCACACACCGCCGCCCGGTCACGACCAGGTTCACCGGGTAGAGCGCGTCCGGCAGAGCCGTCACGGTGCCACCCACGCCGCGGCGGGGTCCGAAAACCCCTGTACCTGGGAGGCGGCCGACGCCGCCTGGTGCTCCTGGTAGAAGCTCAGGATCTGCAGTTCGATTCCCAGGTCGACCTGGCGCAGAGCCACGCCGGCCGGGACCGACACCGTCGTGGGAGCGAAATTGAGGATCGATTTCACCCCGGCGGCTAACGCTTCGTCGACCACCAACTGGGCTGCGGACGCCGGGGTCGTGACGATCGCGATGGCCACTCTTTCTCCGCTTATTACCTCCGCCATGTCCGCCACCGGGCTGACCCTGACGGAGCCGAGCGGCATCCCGATCTTCCCTGCGTCGTTGTCGAAGGCCGCGACCACCTGGAAGCCCCTCGCCGGCAGCCCTCCGTAGCCGCCGAGCGCCTGGCCGAGACGGCCGGCCCCGATGATCGCCACCCGGCGTGCCTCGCCGAGGCCGAGCTGCCGGTTGATTTCCCGCACCAGGTAGGCGACGTCGTAGCCGACCCCCCGGGTGCCGTACGACCCGAGATAGGACAGGTCCTTGCGGACCTGCGCTGCGTTGACCCCGGCGCGGGCGGCAAGGGCCTCGGAGGAGATGGTCGCCGCCCGCTCGACCGCGAACTCCTCGAGCGCCCTCAGGTAGAGCGGGAGGCGGGCAACGGTGGCCTGCGGTATCCGCCTGACGGATCCCATGTGCAAATCGTACTTTGGCGCGGGTCCCTAGTCCCCGGCCGGCCCGATCCACACCGGATCCCCCTCCGAGATGCCGAGCCCGGCCGCGGCCGTCGAGCCGTTGATCGTCAGTGCGAGCAGCCCGTACGAGTCGGTCACCAACCCGAGCTCGCCGTGCCCGAGCTCGCCGAATGCCCGCACCAGCCTCGCTGGAACCGCCACCCCGGCGCCGGCGGCGACGGTCAACCCGCCGCCCCAACCGGCGACATCGCTGGGCTGGGCGTTGAGCTGGGCGTTCCCGAAACGGTCGATCCACAGAACCTCGCATCGCAGCAGCCCGTGGTCATCCCGGCCGGGAACCGGGACGGGGTCGCCGGCGAGCGACGCCGGGTCGACGCGGTCGCCGATCTGGTCGAGGGAGCATTCGCCGGCGGCGATCCGGGCTGCGACCGGAGAAAAAAGGTCCCGGCCGTCGAAGGTCGACCCCAACCCGGGAGGCACGCCCGCGCGGGGCGAAAGCCGGCGCAGCGTCACGGCTGCGGACGGGCCACCTAGGGCGTGGGCGGCGGGGAGGAGGAGTCCGTTGTCGGGCCCGACGAGCACCGTGCGTGCGGTCGCCACTTCGACTGCGACCGGCCGTCTCGACGTCCCGACGCCTGGGTCGACGACCGCGAGGACGACGGATCCGCCCAACCAGGGCGCGTTTCGCCACAGGGCCAGGGCTCCGGCGCGCACGTCGTGGGGACGGATCCCGTGGGTCAGGTCGATGACGGGGACGCCCGGGGCGGTCGCCTGGATAACCCGGTGGACGATGCCGACGAACTCGTCGTCTAGGCCGTAGTCGCTCAGGAACAGGACCGGCCGGACGCGACCGGAGCGGTCGGGCGGGTGGTGCGGGTGGTCGGTCAGCCGGCCTGGATGTACCGCGCGGCGAGGAAGCGATCCACGTCGTCCTCCCGGATCCTGTACGAGCGGCCGACCCTCACGGCCGCCAGCTCGCCCGACTGGACCAGCCGGTACACCGTCATGTTCGACACCCTCAGCTGGCTGGCTACTTCGGCGACGGTCAAATAGGGGGGCTTGGCCTCACCCTTCGGCGCCTGTGGCTTTCGTTGCACGTCAAATACCACCCTTCTCCGCGCGACGAGAGTACGTCAGTGGGAGTCGTGTGAAAAGAGGGGACCTTGGGGTTCCAGTGCAAATGGGAAGGCTTCAGGCGGAGCCAAGCTGGCGTGACCTTTCGGTCGCGGCTGCAACCGCCTCGAGGATCGCCGCCCGTACGCCGGCCGATTCCAGCGCCCGAAGCCCGGCGGCCGTCGTGCCCCCCGGCGAGGTGACCTGCGCTCGCAGGGCGGACGGCTCCTCGCCGGTCTCGGCGAGCATCTTGGCCGACCCGAGAAGGGTTTGTACGGCCAGCAGCCTGGCGACCGGGCGGGTCAGGCCGACCAGCACCCCGGCGTCGATGAGAGCCTCCGCCACCAGGAACACGTATGCGGGCCCGGACCCCGACAGACCGGTCACCGCGTCGAGGGCCGGCTCGTTGACGGTCACGACCGTCCCCACGGCCTCCAGGACGCCTCGGGCCCACTCGAGGTCACCCGGCCCGGCGCTCGAGCCCCCCGCGACCGCCGCCGCACCCGCGCCGACCAGTGCTGGCGTGTTGGGCATCGCCCGGATCACCGCCGTCGGGTCCCCCAACCAATCCTGCAGGTTCGAGATCGTCACACCGGCGGCGACCGAGAGCACCCTTCCCAGCCCCAGAGGGGCCATCGCCAGGCACGCCGCTTCGGCGTCAGCCGGTTTCACCGCCAGGACCGCCGAGTCTGGAACCGCATCCGCGCCGGCGACTTCAGCGACAGTTGGAAACACCGAGACTCCCTCGTAGCGCGACACGATCTCCTTGCGCCGAGCCTCGACCGGCTCGACGACGGACATCGAGTTCGCCGGCGCCCAGCCGTGCGCAATGAGGCCGCCGATCAGCGCCTCACCCATCCGCCCTCCGCCCACCAGCAGCAACGACCTGGCCGAGCCCATGGCGCAACCATATTGGGTTTGGGATATTGCGTTTTGGCCTATTGCTGTTCGGGTGCCGCCGCCCGGGTTGGAACTCGGGCCGCTCGCACTTCCCCGAACGAACGTGTCCCGCGGACGCCCCCGGGTCGGCGGCAAGGCGAGAGTATCGGTAGGCAGGGCGCCCAGCAAGGGCTCAAACACGCGCAGGGATGAACCGCAGGTCAGGGGTAGTGGCGGGCTAGCCGCAGGCGACCAGGACGGCGCTGGTGAGCTCTTCGACTCGCTCCCAAAGGGCCGACGCGGCCGCCTGCCACGTGTAAGCGCCCGCCCGCTGAGCGCCCGCGCGCCCCAACCAGCGCGCGAAAGACGGGTCGTCGAGGATCTCCGCCAGCGGCTTGGCGTAGTCGTCGGCGGCCCTCCCGTCCACGAGAAAGCCGGTTCGGCCGTGATCCACCAGCGTCGTCAACCCGCCCACCGCAGACGCCACCACGGGTATGCCGCAGGCCGATGCCTCCAGGGCGACCAGCCCGAACGACTCGGAGTGGCTCGGCACGACGCAAACGTCGGACGCTCGGTAGAAGGTCGACAGAATCTCGTGCCGCTGAGGCGGGAGAAGGCTCACCGCTCCTTGCATGCGGTGCTCGGCGATCCGGTCCTTGACCCGGCGCACCTCCTCGTCACCGTGCGGCCCGCTGGGCCCTCCCAGGACCACAAGGGTCGCATCCCGGAGCCGGTCCGCCCCGGCGGCCCTTCCGGCGTGCCGCACCGACGCCACGGCGTCGACCGCAACGGTCAGCCCCTTCAGCGGTTGGATCCTCCCCGCGAACAGGACCACCGGCTTGCCGGCGTCGAGGCCCAGTGCCCGCCGCGCCTGGCCCGGATCACCGGGGCTGAAGAAGGCGTGGTTCACACCCGGGGCGACGATGACAATCCGGTCCGGGTCCGCTCCGTACAGATCCACCAGCTGCTCCGCCTCGACGGTGCAGGACGTCACGACTGCGTCGGCGCAGCCCACCACCGCCGCCTCCGCCTCCGCTCGCCGGGCGGGCTCCTTCGAGGAGATCTCTTCGGGGCTTGCATCCGCCTTCACCCGGTCGAGGGTGTGAAACGTGACGAGAAGCGGCAGGTCGAGCTGGTGCTTCAGGTCGTGCCCCGCGATCCCCGACAGCCAGTAGTTGGCGTGGATCGCGTCGACCGGCCTTCCCGCCGCGGCGAGCGACTCGAGCCTCGCGGCGACCCCGCGGGTCCACGGGCCGACGAGCCCCGGCAGGTGCTCTTTGGCGACCGTCGCTCTCGGGCCGGCGGGCACGTGGTGCACGCGGAAACCGGGCTCCACCTCGACAACCGGCGGGCAGTCGACCGACTCCGTCCTGGTGAACACCTCGCACTCCGCACCCGACCGGGCGAGGGCTGCCGAAAGCTCGCGCACGTACACGTTCATCCCGCCGCCGTCGCCGGTTCCAGGCTGCGCGAGCGGCGAGGTATGCATCGACAGAACGGCCAGGCGCGGCATCAGGTGGCTCCCGCCTCCTCTGCGACCACCTCGGCCCCCTTCGTTGCAGGGGCGTCCTCGGGGGTGCCAACGACTGGGTCAACGGGTGGAGGCGGCCTGCCGGCATCGTTCTCGCGCCGGAATGACAGATAGATCCTCAACAATGTCTGCTTCTGCTCCTCGGTCAGCGACGAATCGCCGAGAATCGCCCGGCTCAGGTCGCCATCGCCTTCGTGAGGATCAAGGATGCCTGCCCTTACATAAAGCGTCTCGGCAGAGATGCGGAGAGCTTTGGCGATCTGTTGGAGGATCTCCGCCGAGGGCTTGCGCAGTCCACGTTCGATCTGGCTCAAGTACGGGTTGGAGATACCTGCCATGTCGGACAGGCGCCGGACCGACAACCGCGCGACGGAGCGCTGCTCCCGGATGAACTCCCCAAGCTCTCGCCACGGATCGGGCAGGTCCTTCACGCGGCCAGCAACTCCGCGACCAGATCGAGCAGCTCGATCGACGAGAACGGCTTGGTCAAGAAGGCGTCGGCCCCGGCCTTTCGGCATTCCTCTTCCAAGCGCGGGTCGTCTCTGGCGGTCAGGACGACGACCTTGACCCTTTCGTGGTCGAGCCTCCGGCAGACCTCGACTCCGTCGATCCCCGGCATCATGATGTCCAGCACCACGATGGCCGGATGAACTTCAGAGGCGAGCGTCAATGCCGACTCCCCGTCGCGCGCCTCGGCCACCTCGAATTCGTCTGCTTCCAGCACGGCTCTTACCAACCTACGGATCATCTCGTCGTCATCGACAACGAGAACCATCCGCGGCCGCCGCCCGGTCACGGCAGAAGGCTGTCTACCGTCGCTTCGCCGGTGCGGTATCGCCGAACGATCTCCTCCTGCAACCGGTCCAGAACGTCGAACACCGACCGCCGGAGCCCGGATATCTCGCGTTCGAGCTCGACCAGGCGGTTGATCCCGACGGAAAGGTCCTGCAGCTCGACCTCGGTCACCTTGGCCAGCCGGCTCTCGGGCATCGCTTCCTCGAGTCGTTGTTCGAGTCCGGGATCGAGCTCGCCGGGCCCCATCAGCGCCGGCAGCCGGCCCAGCCCCGGCGCGTGGACGTGCTCCGACAGGATCGACGGCAGCTGGTCGACCAGCTCCGTGAGACTCTCCTGCTCGCCAGCCTCCCGTGAGCGCTGCTCGGCAAGGAGAATGTCGAGCCGGCCCTGCACGATCCGGCGAAGATACGAAAGCCCGGTCTCCACAACGGTCGCCTCGTCTCTGCGCGCGCGAAGGTCTTCCAAGGGCCAGGTCCCCAGGCCCTCGAGGTAGCCGGGTGCCATAACGTCTTCGAGTCGAGCCACCGCCGGGGGAGGCTACCGCACAGGCCGCCGCGGCCGCGGGTGCCGCGAGGAGATCGCGCACTACTCCTCCGCCGGGAGCCTCTGGCTCAACCTCCCGACACTGGCGGCAGGACGGCTACCTCGTCACCGTCTCTGAGCGGCGCGGACAGCTCCGCAGGGTCACCGTTCACCCAGACGCGCGAACCGTCGACCACCGACGAAAACTGCTCCCCGAACTTCTCCTTGGCCGCCTCCAGCGCCTCGGACACCGTCGTTGCGAACAGCTGCAGCCGCGAGGTTCCAGCCGCCTGCCGAGCAGAGGCGAACAGGCGCAATGTCACTTCCACAGGTCTCGGGCCGGCCCGTCCAAAAGTTTCATCACGAGTTGAGCTCACGTTCGTCTCCTGATCTCACCCTACCCGTGTACCCTTCGCACGCCATGCCCGGTCTGCTTCTCCTGCTTCGTCACGCGCAGTCGGAATGGAACGCACTCGGACGTTGGCAGGGCCAGGCCGACCCGCCATTGTCGGACGAAGGTCGCCGCCAGTCTGTCGCGGCCGCGGCTCGAATCGAGCAGCAGCCGTGGTACTCAGCTTTCGATTTGGTCGCCAGCTCCGATCTGGCGCGAGCGCGCGAGACGGCCGACCTGATCGCGCAAAGCCTCGGCCTCGAAGGTTCCGCTTTGGTCGATGAAGGCCTACGCGAGTACGACGCCGGAGAGTGGAGCGGGCTCACCCTGACCGAGATCGAAGCTCGATGGCCGGGAGAAGTCGAGCGGTTCACCGATGGGCTGGTCCCTTCGCCCCCAGGAGGTGAGGACCGTCGGTCGTTCGACACGAGGATCGCGGATACCGTGCGCGGGCTTTCGGCTTTCGCGGACCGCGCCGGCGCCGAGTCGCTTCTCGTGGTCACCCACGGGGGTGTGATCGGATCGGTCGCCCGATCCGCCGGGCTTCCTCGCCTCCACATCCGGCACCTCGCCGGGTATAGGGGTCAGCACGATGGGCGCGGTCTTTCTCTGATCGAACCCGTCGACCTCCTCGAACAGCCCGAGCTGGCTGCCGAGTCCGCGTAGCTGTCACGGGCCTGGGCTACTTTCGCCGCCCATGAAGGTCGAGGTGGTTCGAAGCCCGAGGCGTCGCAAGACGATTCAGGCGCGTCAGGTCGGCGGCGTGCTGCGCGTGTCGATCCCGGCCACCATGACCAAGGCCGAGGAGGAGCACTGGGTCGCCGTAATGCTTCGCCGGATGGAGCGCAAGGAAGCCACCCGGGAAATCGACCTCGAGGAGCGCGCGAGGGTGCTCGCCGAACGCCACAGCCTTCCGATGCCCGACAGCATCCGGTGGGTGGACAACCAGGAGTGGAGATGGGGTAGCTGCACCCCGGTCGACCGCTCGATCCGGATCTCGTCGCGGCTCGCCGGCGAACCTCCGTGGGTCCTGGACTACGTCATCGTGCACGAGATGACCCACCTCGTCGTTCACGGCCATGGGCCGGTTTTCTGGGACGTGGTGAACCGGTACCCGCTGAGCGAAAGAGCTCGCGGGTTCCTGATGGCCCGGGGGCTCGACCACGACGTCGCTGAGGGCGGGTCTGGGGGAGGCGTTGCGAGCGGGGCCGAGCGGGGCTTGGAGGGCGGGATCGAGGGCGCCGAAAGCGGGGGCTGACGGCGGGTAACCCGGGGAGCCGCCCACCAGTCTGATCTCTTGATGACCACTGTGCCCCCGACGACCCCTGCGCCCTCGCTCTCCGCTGCCACGGCCAGCCAGTCCGAGGACGAGCAGCTGGTCAAGGTTCGGGCCCAGGCATCCGGCGTCGCCACCGCCGGCCTCGCCCGGCTGCCGGTCACCGGGCGGCGAGTCGTGCTGGTCCGGGTCTCCGGAGATAGCCGTCGCGGCGCGCTGTCTGCGAGCGACAGCGAGACCATCGCGTCGGGAGCCCGGCTGGCTCTCGACATGCGTCTCCCGGTGGTGGTGGTGCTGACGTCGTCGGGGGCGGATGTATTCGACGGGGTGGCCGCTCTCGATGGTTGGGGACGCGCAGCGAAAGCGCTGTCGGCGTGCTCGGGCGTGGTGCCCGTGGTGATGGTCGCGTACGGATTGGCCGTGTCGGGTCCGGCGCTGTTGTTGGGGATGGCCGACCTGGTCGTGATGACCACCGACGCTGTCGCCTACGTGTCCGGTCCGACGGCGGTCGCTCAGATGACCGGGCTTCGCCTGCTGCCGAACGAGCTCGGAGGCCAACGTGTGCACGCGCGGACCACAGGTGTTGCCGCTCTGCTCGCCGACAGCACCGACGACGCTCTCGAGGTGGTGGATGACGCGATCAGCTATCTGCCCGACCACGTCGACGACGAGCCGCCGGCGTCGGTTCCCGCGGATCCGACCGCCCGGCTCACCCCCGAGCTCCGAGATCTGCTTCCTACCAGCGCGACCGGTTCTTACGACGTGCGCAAGGCCATCTCTGCTATCGCGGACGACGGGGAGATACTGGAGCTGAGGGCGGGTTGGGCGCCCCAGATCTGCACGGTGCTGTGCCGCATCGGTGGGCGACCCGTTGGAGTCGTCGCCAACCAGCCGCAGTCGATGGCCGGAACGCTGGACATCGCCGCGTCACAGAAAGGCGCAAGGTTCGTTGGGTTCTGCGACGGGTTCAACATCCCGCTTCTGACCCTCGTCGATACTCCGGGATTCATGCCCGGCAAGGACCTGGAGTGGAGGGGGATGATCCGCCACGGGGCCCAGCTTGTGTTCGCATATGCGGAGGCGACCGTTCCTCGCGTGTGCCTGATCCTGCGGAAGGCTTACGGCGGTGCGTACATCGTGATGGATTCCAAGGGGATGGCCAACGACCTGTGCCTCGCGTGGCCCTCCGCTCAGGTCGCAGTGATGGGCGCCCAAGGCGCGGTGCAGATTCTCCACCGTCGAGAGGACGCGCCCACCCAGGCCCGGCTTGCCGATCAATACGAGGAGGAGTACCTCAACCCGTACGTGGCGGCGGCCCGCGGCTTCGTCGATCAGGTGATCGATCCCGCCGACACGCGCAAGGCGGTCGCGGCGGCGTTCGACATGCTCTCCTCCAAGAGGGAGCGCATCATCAGCCGCAAGCACGGGAACGGGCCGCTCTAGCGCTTCACAGCGCTTGGAACTCGGGGCGGCCTGGTTCCACGAACTTCCCGGACCGTCCCTCCTTCGGAGGAAAACGAGTCCCGTCCGCTCGTGGCTCAGGCCCTCCCCGGGTTCCCGCGGTTCTTCTCCGCGTGTGTGCCCTACTTGGGGAGTGCCTCTCTCACTTTGGGAGTGAGAACGAGCACTTGCATGTCGATTCTCATGCCCGACGTCGAAAGCTACGCCCAGGTGCCGGCCATTCTTGCCCGCTGGCCAATCGCTGCACGCCGGCGCGCCGGCGCCGGCCGCAAATGACCGTTGGCCGAACGGATGGATTTCGGACATTTCGGGCGAGCCCGCGCCTAACTTCCACGTCCGATGCCAGCGGGCTGCCTAACGACCGTCGCGATCGGGCGACCGGATCGGCCCACCCCCGCAATAACCGGTTGCTCACCCGGCCCCTTCGGGCGGACCGATGCCGATCGTTTCGCTCGCGGCAGGCATCGAACGCCGGTCGTTAGGGGGCAGCCTGATCTTCCGGCAACCGAGCCTGCCGCGAGCGACTGTTACGCCTTTATGGCGCTACAGCCGGGCGCGCATGGCCATTTCGTCCAAATTCGTCCCCTACCTGCGAGTGCTACCGGCCAGCCGAAAAAGCACCGGAAACCGACGGCCGCCGGCGCGTGGCATCGCTACGCCCGCCGTAGCGCCTCGCCGGTGGAGGTGCAACGAATGTCCCAATCAACGCACGAAGCACCACGTACGGTCCTGATCGTCGAGGACAACGACAAGAACCTCAAGCTCGCCCGTGACCTCCTCCAGTACGGCGGCTTTCTGACCTTCGAAGCAGAGCTGGCCTCTGAAGGCGTGAACCTCGCCCGTTCCGTTCACCCAGACGTCGTGATCATGGACATCCAGCTGCCGGACTTCGACGGGTGGGAGGCGCTCCGGCGGCTTCGCAGCGATCCCGAAACAGCCGACCTCGTAGTAGTGGCCGTGACCGCGTATGGCGGTGCCACGGGCGAGCACCGATTCGTAGATGGTGGCTTCGACGGTTACCTCCCGAAGCCGATCGACGCCCGCACGTTCTCGCAGACGGTCGCAGGCTTCTGCCGGCGGCGCGGCGTGAGCATGGGGCCGCCAGACCCGTGACCAGCGCCGGCCTCGGGGGCGGTGAGGCCGCCGGAGTGGTACTCGTGGTCGACGACACGCCTGCGTCTGTGCGCCTTCTGTGCGGGATTCTCGAGTCGCAGGGCTACAGGGTCGTCGAAGCTGCATCGGGCGAGGAAGCGCTGGAACGAGTCGAGACCGGTTCACCCGACCTCGTTCTGCTCGACTACCTGATGCCCGGCATCGACGGCGAGCAGGTCTGCGCCCGTCTTAGGGAAGACCCGCGAACGTGCTACCTGCCGGTGATCATGCTGACCTCCGCGGGCAACGAGGAGAAGGTCAGGGCTCTCGAGGCCGGAGCGGACGACTTTCTGTGCAAGCCGGTCGACCGCGCAGAGCTGCTGGCCAGGGTGCGATCGCTGTTGCGGATCAAGCGTTACCACGACCGGGTGGAGGCGCAGGCGGCCGAGCTGGCGTCGCTCAACGCGGGTCTCGAATCGAGAGTGCAGGAAAAAGTGGAAGAGGTCGCGCGTCTCTCGCGCCTCCGCCGTTTCATGCCTGCGGGCTTGGGAGACAAGGTCACCTCGTCCGACGAACGCTGGCTACTCGACACTCACCGCACCGAGGTTGCGGTCCTGTTCGCAGACCTCCGGGGTTTCACCGCATTCGCCCACGCCGCGGAGCCCGAAGACGTCATGGCGGTGCTCCGATCGTTCCACCGAGCGGCGGGTGAGTGCGCCGCACGCCAGCAGGCAACCGTGGGCTGGCTCTCGGGCGACGGGCTGATGGTGTTCTTCAACGACCCTCTCCCCTGCACCGACCCTGCCGGCTCGGCGATCGCGATGGCGATCGACCTGCGCGCCAAGGTCGACAGGCTGGTCACCGATTGGCAGGAAGAAGGACACGAGCTGGGCATGGGAGTGGGCATTGCTCTCGGGTACGCGACCCTCGGGGTTCTGGGCGCCGGAGAGCGGGTCGAATACAGCCCGGTCGGCAGCGTCGTGAATCTCGCAGCGCGGCTGTGCGATCACGCGCGCGAAGGACAGATCCTCCTGAGCCAGTCAGTGCATTTCGCCGCCGGCCCCGCCATCGAGGCCGAGCGCCTGGGGCCATTGGAGCTGCATGGGTTTCCAAGCCCGGTGTCCGCGTGGCGTCTCGTGCGCGCGACAGGCGAAACGAGCCTCGCCACGTTGGCACTGACCGAGCGGCCTTCGAAGGCGGCGGTGGCGGCTGCAGTTGCTGGAGCCCGGCCAGCTCCGGTCCCGGAGCCTGTCGAGGATACGTTCGTCCGTGACGGCGACGACTGGTCGGTGACGTTTCGCGGCCGGACGATGCGACTTCGCGATTCCAAAGGCCTGCTTTACATCACCACCCTGCTTCGTTCTCCCGGCAAGGAAATTCATGTCGCGGATCTCGCCGGCCTTCGTCGCCTCGAGTCGGCGTCGCTCGGTACGGACATCGGTCCGATGATCGACGACAAGGCGCGGCGCGCCTACCAGGCACGGGTCGAGGAGCTGCGCGCTGAGCGCGACGAAGCCCGAGATTGGGGGGACCTCGAGCGAGCGGCGCAAGCCGAAGAGGAGCTGTGGTTTCTTACTCACGAATTGAGCTCGGCGTATGGACTTGGGGGCCGTGCCCGGCGCGCTGACGACCCGAGCGAACGGATCCGTAAAGCGGTCACCAACCGGATCCGTCAATCGATGGCGAAGATCGACGGCGCCAATCCGGAACTGGGACGCCATTTCATCAATTCGATCCGCACTGGAACGTTCTGTTCGTACACTCCCGAGGCTCCGGTCAGGTGGAAGTTGTAGATCGCCCTTCGGTACTCGCCCGGGCCCGGGATGTCCCTGACCTTTGGGGCCCCAACGCGCCACTGAAGCTTCTCGTCGATCCGGAGTCCTACCGCAATCTCATCAGCGGATGGAGCTCGGTCTTCATCCTGGGCGGAGCGTTGACCATCCCGGCGGTTATCGCCCTCAGGTTCGCCTTCCCGGGACTCGACGGGTTCCACGCCAACTGGTTGCTGTTCCTGGACGTGGCTCTGATCGCCTTTGGAATCGCCTCTCGGGCGATCAACGAGTACTCGCAGCGGCTGGCCCTGCTCGCGTACGCCGCGGTTACCGCGATAGTCGTGCCACTCTTTGCCCTTTGCGCAGGGCCGCGCATCTCCACCACCGTCGGGCAGGGCTGCGTCGTCGTAGCGGCGGCAACGCCGATCATCCTCTCGAGGCGCAAGGCGATCCTCGTGGAAGCAGTCAGCCTCGGGGGCACCGCCGCAGTGTTCGCCTCTCAGTTCTCCGGCGTGCTGGCCACCGACAGGGTCATCGTGCTAGTCGCCCAGACGGCTCTGTACACCTCCTTGATGGTGTGGTTCGCGTCCGCCCTCACGAGGCTTGCAGTGGCCGAGCGAAAGCTGCGGCTCGACATCGAGATGAGCCGGGCCGAGCTCGCCGCGGTAGACGGCCGGAAACGCAACTTTCTGGACAAGATGTCCCACGAGCTGCGTACGCCGCTGAACGCGATCATCGGCTTCTCGGAGATGATGCGACTCGGGTTCGTCGGCGCCCTGTCGCCAAAGCAGGTGGAATACGTCACCGACATCGGCTCATCGGGACGTCACTTGCTGGATCTGGTCGACGATGTTCTCGATGTCGGACGAATCGAGGAGGGCCAAGAGCAACTGTCGCTGTCGCGGTTCCCTTTGCAGAGGGTCGTACGTGACAGTGTCGCCATCTGCCGGGAGGAAGCGGTCCGCCGGCACGTTTCTCTCGTATTGCGATGCGATCGCGCGGTCGGCGTCGCAACTGCTGACCAGCGGAAGGTCAAACAGATACTTCTGAACCTGGTCTGGAACGCACTGAAGTTCACACCGGCTGGTGGGTCGGTCGAGGTCGAAGTGCGTCGAAACCGGTCCGGCTTCGACATCCGCGTGACGGATACAGGCCCGGGGGTTCCAGCCGAAGATCGTGACCGCATCTTTGCGGCGTACGAGCAAGGCGCTTCCGACGACGCCAGACCGCACCCCCTCGGAACGGGTCTCGGGCTTCCGCTAGCTCGCCGCCTGGCGCGACTGCACGGCGGAGACCTGACCCTTGAGGACAGGCCGGGAGGGCAGGGAGCCAGATTCGTCCTGACACTCCCAGCGGCGGCACGCACTGCCGGTACACGTCCCGGCGGGGCAGCTCCGGCGCCGTTGGGTTGGGTCGGAGCAGACGACCCGGGGATCCTTGACGAAGCGAGTGCCCTCGAGTGGTTGGTCGGTCGCGACGGCCTGGCCCGGTACCGGGCTCGTATGGTCGGCGTCGCGATCGTCGTGGAGATCGTCGCGACTGGAATACTCGGGGCCTTGCCACAACCCAAGGACTTTCGGTTGCTCGACTGGCCATGGCTCGGGATATCGATCGGTTCGGTGGGGTTGCTGATCACCTTCCATCCGCGTATCCGGTTCACGGCCAAACAAGTGCATCGACTCGCGCTGTTCGCGGTACCGTTCACTGGCTACTACGTGTGGACCGTCGGCCCGCAGATGTCCCCGGCCATGTCGACGATCCTCATGATGATGGGCGTCGCAGTGTTCACCGCGTTCCGATGGAAGAGAGCGTTACCGATCGGTGTGGTCGCGGCTGTGACCTATGCGATCGTTTTGGTCCGAGAACCCGACAACAATCTTTCGCTCTCCCGGTGGGTGGTCACGGTGGCTCTGACGGCCGGCGGCGCGCTCATTGCCCGCTGGCTCTTGCAGTTCCTGCCTCCCCTTGTCGCGTCGGAGAAGGAAGCCAGGCGAGAAGCGGAGATCGCGAACGCGCAGCTGGCCGCGGCCACCAGCCACAAGAGCGAGTTCTTGGCCAACATGAGCCACGAGCTCCGCACTCCTCTCAACGCGATCATCGGATTCGCCGACGTCTTGAAGCAGGGCTTCTTCGGTGAACTGAACTCCAAGCAAGCCGAGTACGTCGACGACATCGAATCCGCGGGCCGCCATCTCCTCGCTCTCATCAACGACATACTCGACCTGGCCAAAGCCGAAGCCGGCAGGCTCGAACTGAGCCCAAGTCCGTGCTGCCTTGCCGAGGTCGTCGAGGCGGGGACTTCGGCGGCCAGGAGGGCGGCCGCCAACCGGGGCGTCACCTTCCGCCTGAGGTTCGAGGAATCCGACAAGCCGTCGTCGATGGATCCCTTCACCGCCGATCCACGGCGACTCGCCAGAGCCATCGCCTCGGTAGTCGATAACGCAGTCGCCTTCACTCCCGCCGGAGGCCAGGTCGCTGTGACCGCGTCGCGCTTGCGTGATCGAGTCGAGATATCAGTTGCCGATTCGGGGCCGGGCATCCACCCTGCGAATCACGAGCGGATCTTCGCCGCGTTCGAGCATGCGGGCCATGAGGATCGGGCCGGAAGCGGCATGGGCCTTGCTTTGGCGAGGCGGCTGGTACAGCTTCACGGCGGTGCGTTGACGCTTAGCAGCAAGCCGGGACAGGGAAGCGTGTTCCGCTTGTCGGTGCCGGCAACGAACGTCGGCAGCGGCGACTCCCGAACGGATTCAGGCACGGCGCCGGCCCTCGCTTGACAGAGGGCGAGCTCCGGCTCCGGCGTGTAAGTGGGCCGCCGGGGCCTCGAACCCCGCGCCAGAAGATTAAAAGTCTCCTGCTCTACCGGATGAGCTAGCGGCCCTACTCCACCTTACTGGTCCATCGCCGGTTCGGGCCTCGCTCACACGTCGGTCATACCGACGGCCTGTTGCGCCTGGACTCTCTCGCGCGACCATCGGCTGTACCAGGCGGTGAACGCGAACATCCCGCCGAACGCGACGGCGGCCAGCGCCGGCGAAGCAGCCAGGAATGGGCCCGTCGGCAGGATTGCCGCCAGAGTCACCCGCGCCGAGGCTTCGCAGATCAGCCCGATGCCCCAGACCGTCGTGATGATCGCGAACGTGCGCCGCGCCGGGGGGAGATCCCATAGGGCGTCGTAAGCGTTGATCCGCTCCGGGTCTTCACCCGCAGAGAACACGCGGCCGATGTAGAACATCATCGGACGCGGCATGAACCTCAGTGACAAGAGGCATAACACCCCGAACAGCGCGGTGAAAACCGAGTCTCTGACCTTCAGAACAAACGCGTTCCCGCCGAGCGAGGCGGACACCGTCAAACCGGCGATGAATCCGAACAACACCACCGCACCGATCGGATCCACGCGCCGGCGCCTCAACCAGGTGAAGCCCACCCACAGCGCGGCAGGAATACCAGCGATCGCGAGAGCGGTCGCGTCACCATGCACCTGGTGGCGAATCGCGTAGTACACGCCGAGCGGCACGATCGCCCCGCCGATGGCGCTCGGGGCGACCGCTTTCACGCTCGGCGGCCCCGGTTCCCAGCCGTCGCGAGGGTCGCTCGGGTAGACGAGTTCTGTGGCCGATTCCCCAACGGGACCGTCTCGGTCCATCCGACGATTATCCGCGCTTTGTTTCCCCGGCACAATCGCGGGGTGCCGAAATCAACCGGAAGGAGGACGTCGTCAGCGGCTCCGTCCCTCTTAGCCCTCCTGATGGCGGTCGCCCCCGGCTGCGTGTCGGAGTCTCCCTCCTCCCTGGCCGTTTCGTGGACACAACTGTCAGGGACGCAGCTCGTGAGCCAACCGGGGTCGCGGCCATTCGTTGACGCAGTGCAGGCGGGAGGGAGCGGTCTTCCGTGGCTCATCGGCGGGGTCGTAGCCACTCCCCAGCAGGTTCATCCGGAGGGGTTGGTGACGAGCGACGAGCTCCGCGAGGTTGCGATCTGGGAATCGACGTCTCCCTCCGGTCCGTGGAAGGTGGCTCCGATGAAGCCCGTTCCCGGCCGCGACGGTCCCAACGAGACGATCCTCTACTTCGCGGGCACCGGGCAAAGTCCGGTCGCGTTCGGCTCGAGGGCCAGCCCGACCGAGGGATACCCCCGCCCGTCCGCGTGGACCTCGTCGCCTTCGGGCTGGACAGAGGACCTCGAATCCAGGGAACTGTTCGGTGGCCCGAACATCGTCGGTTTCGGGGGGATGGGCGAAGGTCCGCACGGCTACTTCATCGCCGGCACCTGGTCCGACAGTCGCGGGCACGCCCAAGCGTCTGTCTGGACCTCCCCGACAGGGACCGGCTGGATCCGCGTGAACGACCCCTCGTTCGAGGGTCACCGCGGAGAAACCCCGATAGGCGAGGCGATCGCCGACACCCGCCAGGGTGTCCTCCTCGCGGCAACCGTCGAAGCACCGACGCGTCAGGACCCCAGCGCGCAGCACATCGGGCTTTGGTACTCGCCGCGCGGACGACAGTGGGCAAGGCTCGGCGCTCGCCAGCTGGGCATGTCGCACTCGACAGCTGGAGCGATCATCTCCGTCGGGGGCGGCTGGCTCGTCGCGGGGACCACGACCGCTGGCGGTCGGTCAAGGCCGGCCGTCTGGCTCGTCGATTCGAGCCTCAGGGTCGCGAAGGCCACCGTACTCCCGGGAACGCTGCCCATCGGCGGAACGCTGGATCCCGTTACGACGATCACGACAGCTGCCGCCTACGGATCTCGTGTCGTGGTTGCGGGAGTAGCCCGAGGTGTTCCCGTGATCTGGACCGCGCACTTGGGACGGCGCGGGGTGCCGACCGCCTGGCGCCGGGAGCACGCGCCGTCGGCGAGCCCCCCGTCCTTGCAGCGCGTATCCGTCGCCTTAGGCGCGAGAGCCACGGTCGTCGTTCTGACCGGGAAAACAGACAGCGCGCTTTGGTACGCCTGGTCTAAAGGTTCACGTGTCCCGGAGGGAGGGTGACGAGCAAAGCAAGAACCGCGGCGACCACGACGGCGGCCCCTATGCCCACGGCCATCTCACCACCCGG
This sequence comes from Acidimicrobiales bacterium, assembly GCA_036378675.1. Taxonomy (NCBI): domain Bacteria; kingdom Bacillati; phylum Actinomycetota; class Acidimicrobiia; order Acidimicrobiales; species Acidimicrobiales bacterium. Next base: position 16,467 of record DASUWA010000041.1, on the reverse strand, counting down.
TCCGAGCTGCCACCCTGAGCGCGACAACGACCGAGACCGCGACATCGCCAATCCGACCACCGCTCCAGTCACCAAGCCACCAAGATGAGCTCGCCAGTCGATTCCAGTCGACACGAAACCGATCGCCAGGTTGACTCCGATCAGCGCCAAGATCGCGCTGGTGTCCCAGCGCCTGCGACGGGCGATAACGAAGTACGCACCCATCAACCCGAAGATCGCACCTGAGGCTCCCAGGCCCAGCGCGTGCGCGTCGCTCAAAAGGTAAGAGGCGACCGAGCCACCCAGCGCCGACACGAGGTAGAGGGCCACAAATTTGGCCTTGCCCAACTCGGCCTCGATCGGTGCTCCCACGATCGCGAGGGTGAACATGTTGAAGATCAAGTGGCTGGGGTTGGCGTGCAGAAACGCAGCGGTGATCAGCCGGTACCACTGACCCTGGTGGACCGCGCTGGCGAGAAGCCCGTACTTGCACTCGGCCACGTGCTGGAACGGGCAGATGAGGGTGTTGCCTGCAACGGTGAACGTGCCCGGCTTGGTCGACATCTCCCACACGTAGACAGCCACGTTCAGAGCGATCAGACCGATCACCAGTGGCGTAAGTCTCGTGTTCCCCAGACGCCCCCCCGACGAGGGGCGCCACCGTCGAACCGGGGCTTCCCGGGAGTCCTTCTTTACGCAGGTTCGGCATTGCCAACCAACCGGCGCCTCGAGCATGCAATCGGGGCAGATGGGGCGGCCGCAGCGCCGGCACACGGCGCCGGCGGCCCGCCCGGGGTGGGCGTAACAGTCGGTTGGATGGGTCACGGGGGGTTGGGTCATGAGGAAACTGGGCTACAGGTTGCCAGGCACCAGGTTCCAAAGTCGTAGCACCCTGTCGCCCCGGTACCAACCGAGCTTCGAAAGAGACGCCGTGTCGAGGTCCAACCACTCACCGGTCCCGACCCCGGCGCCGACCCAGCGAGCCGCCAGGACCCGGATGAAATGGCCGTGGCTGAACACGGCCACCTTCGAAACAGTGGACGCCAGCAGCGACGCGACGACCCGATCGGCGCGCTCCCCCACGGCACGTTCGGTCTCACCGCCCGGCCACGGCCCCTTCCAGATCGTCCAGCCGGGATAGTCGTTCTGAATCTCGGCGGTCGTTCGGCCTTCGAGGTCTCCGTAGTCCCATTCGAGTAGCTCGGGATCAATGTCGAAGTCCCCCAAACCCGCCAGTTCGGCGGTTCTGCGGGATCGGAGCATCGGGCTGCTCAGCACCAGGCCGAAATCGACCGGCCGGAGCAACGACCCCAGAGCCTCGGCCTGTTCCTCGCCGACCTCAGTGAGATCGATGTCCGTGCGACTGGTGTGCTGACCGGACCTGCTCCATTCGGTTTCGCCGTGGCGGACGACCCAGATCTCGGGACGCGGTCCGTCGCCGCCCACCTGGCTAGCCGAGATGGTGCGATTGGACGAACTGCGACGCCACCGCCGATGGGTCGTCGTGGTTCACCGACACATCGAGATTGAACTGCACCAGGTCCGCAGTGGTCAACGCCGCGGACACCTGGTCGAGGACCGATATCACCTGCGATGTCGCCTTCGTGGTGCGAACGACCGGAATGATGTTGCCGGCTCCCTGGAAGACCTTCGGGTCATCGAGCACCACGAAATGGTCCTGCGCGATCACCGCGTCGGACGAGAAGATGCGCGCAGCCTGCACGGATCCGTTCGCCAGGGCGGTGTGAGTGATCGGTCCGTCCTCATCGAGGGTCTGAAACGACTTGAAAACCACGTCGTAGTACTGCTTCAAGCCCGGGATGCAAGTGATTCGAGTAGCGCACTCGGCCGGTCCACCGAAGCTCCACTGGGATGCGTATGGCTTCAGATCGGCTATCGACTTGAGGTGGTACTTGCTTGCTGTCGATTGCGTCACCGCGATCGCATCCGAGTCGGCGGCCTGCGACACCGCGCCGAGACTGAGTCCCTTCTTGGCGACGATCGGCCTCAACGTAGAAACGGTGCCGGGGACGGTGAGGTTCCCCACACTCGGATCCAGGAACGCGAGGTAGTTACCGACATACTCGATAGTGGCGTCAAAGTCGCCGTGCTCCAGAGCCGGCTCGATCACCTCGCGCGACCCGAGGTTCGGCCTGACGCTTGTCGAGAAGCCGGCGGCCTTCAACGCGTCCGAGTAGACGTAGGCGAGGACCTCGTTCTCGGTGAAGTTCTCGGCACCGAAGGTGATGCTGGGCTTTGACGAACCCGAACCTCCGGCGGTTGACTTGCTGGACGACCCGCAGGCGGCTGCGAGAAGTGCAAGGATCCCCAGCGAAGCGACGAACTGCGCTTTCCTCATCGCCGCAGGTTATCCATTTCGGGACAAAATGTCCTAGGTCGCGGTCGTTAGGGCACGTTCCGCAACCCTCACCCCTGGCGGCGTCAACGCTCGTTGCAACCACGCGAGGCCCAACTCCGTCAACAGGGCGACCGCGACGACCAGAAGAGAGCCCGCAACAACTTCGACGTGCCCGGAGTCGCCCGCGCTGATGCCCTGAATGATCAGGGAGCCGAGGCAGGTGTACGCGACGTACGCGGCGAGGGTCACCGTCGCGACCGCCTGCACGGCAGCCGTGCGCACACCCGCGGCGATCAGAGACAGCGAGGCCGGGAGCTCGACCCGAAACAGGATCTGCCAGCCGGTCATCCCCATTCCCCGGGCAGCGTCGACCGCGTCCGGGTCGACTTGGCGCACCGCCGTGTACGTATTAGTCATGATCGGAGGCAAGGAAAGCACCACAAGGGTCGCCAGCGCAGGCGGTTCACCGATCCCGAAGATCTGCACGCCGATCACCAGAGTGGCTATCGCGGGAAGTGCACGGCCGACGTTGGTGACGTTGATCGCGAAGAAACCGCCTCGCCCGGTGTGCCCCAGCCACAGCCCCAGGGGAAGAGCGACGGCGAGCGCGATGAGAACGGCCTCGACCGAGATTCTTACCGTGTCCCAAACCAGCTCCGGAACGCCGTTCGAGCCCCGCCAGTGCGCGCTAGTCGTGTACCAGTGAAACAACTGAGCGATGAAATGGCCCATCAGGCTTCCGCCTGCCGCGTGGCCCACGGCGTGACGGCTCTCTGCACCACGACGAGGGTCAGGTCGAAAACGGCAGCCAGCGCGACGGACAGACCGGCCCCCAGGACCTCCTGCGTGCGGAAGTTGTTCTGAAATCCGACAGAAATCAACGTGCCCAGCCCCCCGCCGGCACCAACCAGGCTGGCGACAGTGACCAGGCCGATGGTCGTAACGACGGCCAGCCTTATCCCGGCGATGATCGCCGGAGACGCCAGAGGAAGGTCCACCCGCGCGAGCTGTCTAGCCGTGCCGAAACCCAGTCCTTTCGCCGCGTCTCGTACCTCGCCGGGGACCGAGTCAAGCCCGGCCACGATGTTCCTGACCAGGATCAGCAGCGTATAGCTGACCAGTCCGATCTCGGCGGTCACGGTACCGAGCCCTGTTATCGGTATCAGGAACGCGAACAACGCCAGCGACGGAATCGTGAAAAGGACACCGGTGAACCCGTAGATCGGCTTCTCCAAGTGTCTCCATCGCCACGCGAGCAGTCCCAACGGCAACGACAGGACGAAGCCGATGCCGACAGCTATCACGGTGAGTTCGACGTGCTGTCCCATCGCCGAACCGATCTCACCCCAGTGGCGTTGGACCCAGCTCCACTCCACCCAGGGCTGCGAGTCCCCGCTGATCGGCGCAGCCATAAGCGCCTGCACCTTCGGGAGGCTAGCCCGCAATCGGCTGTTGGCGTCCTAAGGTTTCCCTCGCGATGATCCGCCTCGAGTCGGTGACCAAGCGCTACGCGGACGGAACGGTGGCGGTCGGCGACCTCACCCTCGAGGTGGCGGATGGCGAAACGTGCATGCTCGTCGGGCCGTCCGGCGCCGGCAAGACCACCACGATGCGCATGATCAACCGCTTGATCGAACCGACCTCGGGGCGGATCTTCATCGAGGACGAAGACGTGACCCGGGTGGATCCGGTGCTGCTACGCCGGCGGATCGGATACGTGATCCAACATGTCGGCCTGTTCCCGCATCTGACCGTTGAAGAGAACGTAGCGACGGTTCCCCGGCTGCTCGGCTGGGATCGGGCCAGGGTCCGCACCCGGACGGCGGAGATGCTCGAGCTGGTCGGCCTCGACCCCGATCGGTACCGGCGGCGTTATCCGGCCGAGCTGTCGGGCGGCCAGCGCCAGCGCGCTGGCGTTGCCAGGGCGCTCGCTGCGGATCCGCCGGTGTTGCTGATGGACGAACCGTTCGGGGCGCTCGACCCGATCACCCGTGACCGGCTGCAGGGTGAGTTCCATCGGGTTCAGCAGGAACTGAAGAAGACGGTGGTGTTCGTAACCCACGACATCGAAGAGGCGATACGGCTCGGCAACCGGATAGCCGTGCTCGCCGACGGAGGCCGGCTCGAGCAGTACGACACGCCCGCAAATCTGCTCGGTTCGCCGGCGACTCCGTTCGTCGCCGAGTTCGTCGGTGCCGACCGCGGGCTGAAGAGACTGAGCGTTACAGCGATTCTTCCGGGGGACTTGGAGAGGCCACCGGTCGTGGGCACCGGTTCACCCCTGACCGACGCCCGAGAGTTGCTCGAATCGTCGGATTCTCGTTGGGCGGTTGTCCTCGACGCAGGCGGCGGGCTCCGCGGCTGGGTCGGGGCGGCCGAGTTGGAAGGAGAAGGCCGGGTCGGTGACCGAGCGCACCGAATGGAAGCGACCGTGCAGGTTTCGGACACGCTGAAGCAAGCGTTCTCCGAGATGCTCAAGTACGACGCCGGCTGGGTCGCGGTCCTCGACGATGACAACTATCTAGGGGTTCTGACGCCGGATTCGCTGCACGCCGCGCTGCGACGGTCGATCGAGCGCGCCGACGGGAGTACGCCGGAACCGTCGCCGCTTACCGGGAGCTTCTAGGCGTCGCGTTTCTCGATCAGGAAGAAAGCCGCAACGAGCAGGGCAGCGACGAAAGCGACCATCACCGCGAACCCGGTCCACGGCGCCATCACCGTTCCGTTGATCGAAAACCTTTCGAGACCGTGACCGGTGCTGGCTACGCGAAAGCCTGCGTTGGTCGGCCAGTACTTCTCGATCGGCTTCGCCCATGAAGTGGGAAGAGCGAGAGCGATGCTCGGAAGAACGAGCAGGATGGCCACGAAGGTGCCGATCCCGGCGGCTGCGTGACGCAGGATCACGCCGAGCGCCAGACCGACTAGTGCCAAGGTCGTCAGGTACAGCCCGTTGCCGATCACGGCTCGAAGGACCTGCGGCTGCCCGAGGTTGGCTGTCGGTGCCTTGCCGGAGATGAGAGCCTGACCGATAAGGAATGCCGCGAAGCTGACCACCTCGCTGACGACGAAGATGACCACGGCGAAGACGAGCGTCTTCGCGGCGAGCATTCGCGAGCGGTTCGGAACCGCCGCCAGGCTGGTACGGATCATCCCGGTCGAGTACTCACCGGTCACCACCAGCACGCCCAGGATCTCGAAGGCCAGTTGGGTGAGCATGAGGCTCCCCAAGCTGCGGTCAGTCGGATTCCAGTTGAAATGAACTTCCGGGTCGGTTGCGTAGTGGTTCGCCGACACGATGCTCACAACCGCGCCGAGCCCGACCCCCAACACCGCTCCGATGGCGAGGGTCCAGAACGAGGACCTGACCGTTCGGAACTTGGTCCACTCCGACAGAAGCGCATCGACGAACCTGGGGCGAGGAGGCTCCGGCAAGCGCTGAACCTGAACAGGCGCCGGCGGTGAAATGACCCCGCTCATCACGCCACCTTCCCTTCCGCGTGGTACTCGACGCTGTCGCGCGTCAACTCCATGAACGCCTCCTCCAGCGAGGCCCGCTTGGGTGTCAGCTCGTGCAGGACCACGCCGTTCGAAGCCGCCAGCTCTCCGACCGCAGCAGCGTCGAGGTCAAGGACATCGATCGCGTCGTCATCGGCGCCGTGAACCGATCCCCCCGCAGCTGCAACCAGCTCCCGTAGGCGGTCGACCTGCGGAGAGCGGACCCGGACCGCCTTTCGCGAGCTCGACTCGACGAAGTCGGTCACGCTCTCGTCGCGGATGAGCTTTCCCCTCCCGATGACGATCAGGTGATCGGCGGTGATCGCCATCTCGCTCATGAGGTGACTCGAGACGAACACGGTCCGCCCTTCGGCTGCCAGGGCCCGCATCAGCTGGCGGACCCAGGCGATGCCCTCCGGGTCGAGACCGTTCACCGGCTCGTCGAACATCAGGATCCCAGGGTCGCCGAGGAGCGCTGCTGCGATCCCGAGGCGCTGGCCCATGCCGAGCGAGAAGCCGCCGGCGCGGCGGTCGGCCACGCCTTCCAACCCGACGATGTGCAGCACCTCCTCGACCCGGGCACGGGGTATCCGGTTGCTCTCGGCGAGGAGTAGCAGGTGGTTGTACGCCTTGCGGCCCCCGTGAACCGCCTTGGCATCGAGCAACGCCCCGACCTCGCGGAGGGGGGCGGGCAGGTTGCGGTAGGGCCGTCCGTTGATGGTGACCATCCCGGAATTTGGGCGGTCCAGCCCGAGGATTAGGCGCATCGTGGTGGTCTTGCCGGCTCCGTTGGGACCGAGGAAACCGGTGACCTTGCCGGGGTGCACGTCGAAGCTGAGATCGTTGACGGCAACCGTCTTGCCGTACTGCTTGGAAAGGTTGCGGGCCTCGATCATGCGTACATGATGGGCGATGAGAAGCGGCGATACATCCCGCCTGAGGAGTATTCACCCTCTCATCCCCCGGTATGAAGGGACGCGGTAGCTTCGTCCGCCGTGCCGAACCAGGACCCCGCCGTCGAGGTGTCCGGCCTGGTTGTCCGCTACGGCCCGCTCACGGCGGTCGACTGCATCGACCTCCGAGCCGACGCCGGCGAGGTGGTCGCCCTCCTCGGGCGAAACGGCGCCGGCAAGACGAGCACGGTGGAGACACTCGAGGGTTACCGGCATCGGGCGGCTGGCAGGGTGCGCGTCCTCGGTCTCGACCCGGGCGAGCATTCCGGTGCCCGGGCCCTCGCCGCGCGGGTCGGAGTGATGTTGCAGCGCGGCGGGGTCTACCCGGGAATGGGTCCGGCGGAGGCGGTCCGGCTCTTTTCGAGCTTCTATGAAACCCCCGAAGACCCTGACGAGTTGGTCGATCGAATGGGTCTAACCGGAGTCGCCCGCACTCCGTGGCGGCGGCTGTCCGGAGGAGAGCAGCAGCGGTTGTCGATGGCCCTCGCTCTCGTGGGCCGTCCGCAAGTGGTATTCCTCGACGAGCCGACTGCGGGCGTCGATCCGCAGGGTCGCCTCGCGATAAGAGGCGAAATCGGGCGGCTGAGACGGCGCGGCGTCTGCGTCCTGCTCACGACCCACGAGCTAGAGGAAGCAGAGCGGGTGGCCGACCGGATCGTCATCATCGATCACGGGCGGATCGTGGCATCCGGGACGCTCGCCGACTTGACCGGCGGAGTATCCGCTATACGGTTCGCCGCGCCCGCGGGCATAGACACCGCCGCTCTCGGGTCAGCTCTCGGAGTCGCTGTCAGCGAGGAGAGCTCCGGCCGGTACCTGGTTCAAGCGCCCGGGACGCCGGCCACCATCGCGTCGCTGGCGTCGTGGCTGGCCGAGCGGGACATTGCGCTCGGTGACCTCCGGGCGGGTTCCGAACGGCTAGAGGAACTGTTTCTGCGGGTAACCGCCGGCTCAGACGAACAAGGCGGGGGCGACGGATGAGGGCACTGCGGGCACAGATCGGTGCGGAGCTGCGGCTGACCGTCCGGCGCGGAGACGCGGTCCTGCTGAACGCCGCCATCCCGCTGGGCCTGCTCATCTTCTTTTCGCTGGTCGACGTGCTGCCCAAGCCTGCGGGTGTCCGGCACGCCGTCGACTTCCTGTCGCCCGGGATCCTCGCCCTTGCGGTTATGTCGACTGCGATGGTGAGCCTCGGTATCGCCACCGGCTTCGAACGCCAGTACCTCGTGCTCAAGCGGCTGGCCGTGACTCCGCTCGGGCGGCCCCGCCTGCTCGCCGCCAAGATCGTTTCGGTGGTCGCAATCGAGGTAGTGCAGGTCGGCCTCATCGTCGCGGTCGGCGTCGCGCTCGGGTGGCACTCGAAAGGGTCCCTTTGGCCTGCAGTGCCGGCGCTTCTCCTCGGAACGGTCGCGTTCGCCGGCATTGGTCTGCTCCTCGCCGGCGCGTTGCGTGCAGAGGTCACCCTCGCGGCGGCCAACGGGCTCTACCTGGCGCTGCTGCTCCTCGGCGGGATGGTGATTCCGCTCAGCAAGCTTCCCGGTGGGTTGCGGGCATTCGCCGAGGCGTTGCCGGCGGGAGCGCTGTCGGACGCGTTGCATGCGTCGTTGTCCGCCGGTGGTGGCGTGCCGGCGAGGGATTGGGCGGTGCTGGCGGCGTGGGCGGTTGGTGCGCCGGTTGTCGCCGCCCGGGTGTTCAAGTGGGAGTAATCGCCGCCTAGTGGACGACGAGTTGGTCGAGCGCCATCGCCCCGAAAAGGAGCGTCACATAGGTGATCGACCAGTGAAACAGCCGCATGGCTCGTCCCTCGGTTGGCCGGCGCCACAGGTCGAGGGCCAACCCGCAGAACACCGCTCCCAGAGACGCGGCGGCGATCCAGTAAAGCGCCCCCATCCCGGCGGTCCAGCCGAAAACAAGAGAGACCACTGCGACCAGCAGCGAGTAGATGAATATCTGACCGGCCGTTCGGCGGAACGAGGTCACGACCGGCATCATCGGCACGTCCACCGACTTGTAGTCGTCGCGGTAGCGGATGGCGAGCGCCCAGAAATGCGGGGGCGTCCAGACGAACATCAACGCGAACAGAACAACCGGCGCCCAGCCGACGCTGTCGCGCACGGCCGCCCAGCCGACGAGGACCGGAACCGCTCCCGCGGCGCCCCCGATGACGATGTTCTGCCGCGAGGTTCGCTTCAGCCAGAGCGTGTAGACGAAGACGTAGAAGAGCGTCGCGCTCACGGCCAGCACTGCGGACAGCAGATTGACCTCGGCCCACAACAGGGCGAACGCCCCTACCTCCAGCGCTATCGCGAAGGCGAGCGCCTCCCCGGGGCTGACGACGCCGGTGACCAATGGGCGCCGGCGGGTGCGCCGCATCACCGCGTCGATGTCGCGATCGATGACCATGTTGATGGCGTTGGCTCCGCCCGCCGCCAGGGTCCCACCGGCAAGTGTTGCGAGGATCAGCTGCCACCCGGGAAGGCCGCGCGCGGCGACGATCATGGTGGGAAGCGTCGTGACCAGCAGGAGTTCGATGATCCGGGGCTTGGTCAGCGCCACGAACCCCCCGATGCGGCGCGCAACGGGCATGCGGTCCGGTGCGATCGGAGGGAGAACGGCGGACATCAGGGGCACGAGACTACGGCAGCGCCCCCAACGCCAACAAAGCGGTGCCGTTGGGGCGCCGGCGCCCGGTCGTCCTACGATGGGCAGCATGGCGTCCCGGAGTTCGGCTGCAGCCGGCAGGTTTCGAGTCTCCCCGCGCGCCTTCGAGCACATCGCCACTGCGGCCGTCTGGGCCCTGGTCCTTACAGTTGTATCTGGCGCGGCCGTTCGCCTTACCGGTTCCGGACTCGGTTGCCCGGGCTGGCCGAACTGCACGGACTCCCATGTGGTCGCTCCGCTCCAGGTCCACGCGTGGATCGAGTTCGGGAACCGCCTCATCAACGCTGCCGTCTCGATCGCCGCAGTGGCGGCGCTGGCGGCTGCCGTGCGTCGCCGGCCCCGGCGGCGTGACCTGACCTGGCTGTCGGTGGGGTTGATGGTCGGCCTCTTCGCCGAGGTCGCGCTCGGAGCCGTTCTGGTCAAAGAGAAGCTCGCCCCTGCGTTGGTTTCGGCCCATTTCTTGCTGGGCCTGGTGTTCCTCGCCAACGCCGTGGTGCTTCGACACCGAGCGGGCATTCCCGACGAAGCCATTCCGGTTCACCCGGTCCGCCTCGTCGACCGGCCAACTCTGCTCCTGTCGCGACTCATGTTGATAGCGGCGGCGGTGGTGGCTTGTCTCGGGACAGTCGTGACATCGACGGGTCCGCACGGCGGTGACCCCTCGGCACCCCGCTTTCATTTCTCCCTTCACGGCGTTGCGCAAATTCATGGAACCGCGGTCGAGGTATTCCTTCTCATCACCGTCGTGACTCTCTGGAATCTCGCCAGGACAGGAGCGCCGCGCCTCGTGATCCGGCAAGCTCAGTATTTGTTGGGCGCATTGGTCCTTCAGGCGGCGGTGGGTTACGCGCAGTACCTGAACGGCGATCCTGTCGCCCTTGTCGCGGTGCACGTAGCCGGCTCGACCGCGGTGGTGATCACGGTCATTCGCTTCTACGTTGCTCTCTCAGCGCGTCCCGAAGAACCACCAATGATTGTCGACGAACTCGTGGAGCGGACATCGGCTTCGGTCGAGCATGCCGTTCCAGTGCCCAGCATCTAACCGCCATGCCAACTGCAGCACCCACCGAGATCAAGCAGCCCGACGTCGGCGAAGTAACCGACCTTGACCTCCCGTGGAAGGTCATCGTATGGAACGACCCGATCAACCTGATGACCTACGTCACGTTCGTTCTCCAGAAGCTCTTCGGTTACACCCAGGAAAAGGCTCACAAACTGATGCTCGACGTCCACTACAAGGGAAAGGCCGTCGTCTCTCACGGCGCCCGTGAGAAAGCCGAGCTTGACGTGTTCCGTCTTCACGAGCACGGGCTTTGGGCGACCATGGAGCAGGACAACTGACTCCTCTCTTCGCCCGCAGACTCATCCAACCGGACAAGCAGGGTGGTTTCCGGCTCAACCTCGATCCGGAGGAACGAGACTTGCTACGGGGCCTCGCCCCTCAGTTCGTCGAGTTGCTCGACGATCCGTCTCAGCCGGTGCTGGAACGATTGTTTCCACCGGCATACTCGAGTCCTGAGCACATCGAGCAGCAGGATGAGTACCGGCGGCTCATGCAGGAAGACCTCGTCGACCGTCACAGAGAAGAACTGGAATTGCTGGCCTCGACCGCGGGAGCCGAAACGCTAACCGAGGAACAGCTGCTCGCCTGGACCAGAGCCTTGAACAGCCTCCGGCTGGTCCTCGGGACATACCTGGACGTAAGCGAGGACGACGACCGAGGCGCTCCCGAATCCCCCGAAGAAGCGATGTACCAGTGGCTCACCTACATCCTCGGGGAGGCAATAGAGGCGCTGTCGGGGCAGACTTGACCCATGGAGCTCGCAAAGGCGCTGGACTTTCTCCGCAACAACCACAGGTCGGTGCTCATAGCCCGGAAACCCGACGGTGATCCGCAGCCGTCACCGGTCAACCACGGCATTGATGACGCGGGGCGGATCGCAATCTCGAGCCGCGAGCCGGCGTACAAGGTCCGCAACATCCGGCGCGACCCGAGGGTGACATTGCTCGGGTTCACCGACGGGTTCTACGGGCAATGGGTAACGGTCGATGGGACCGCCGAGATCATCTCGCTTCCCGAGGCGATGGAACCTCTCGTGGAGCTGTACCGCCAGATTCAAGGGGAGCATCCCGACTGGGAGGACTACCGCGCCGCCATGATGCGAGACCAGCGCCTCATTATCGCGATTACACCGGTGTCAGCCGGCCCGGACCGATCCGGGTGACCGGGCCCACGATCGATCGCGTTCTCGTCGACGAGAACGTCGAGCTCAGCTGTGTCGAATGGCGCGCACATGATTCCGGAGCAGCGGACGGCGCCACGCCGATTCTGCTTGTGCACGGGCTCGCGTCCAACGCTCACCTCTGGGATGGTGTTGCTCGGAGCCTCGCCGACTCGGGTCATCACGTCGTGGCCGTCGACCAACGGGGCCACGGCTTGTCCTCGAAACCGACTTCCGGATTCGACTTCGGCACACTCACACGGGACCTGGCGAACGTGATCTCCCATTGCGGCTGGCACAGCGACGACAGAGCCCACGACACCTCACCCAGCGCCGGGCCACCTTTTGTCGCCGGCCAGAGCTGGGGAGCAAACGTCGTGCTCGAGCTCGCCGCCCGCTATCCCGGTTCTGTCAGCGGAATCGCCCTCGTCGATGGAGGCACCAATGACCTCGCCGACAGCTTCGCGGATTGGCCGACATGTCAGGCGGCATTGGCGCCGCCCGTCCTGGAGGGGATGAGTGCGAAGAAGTTCGAATCATTCATTCGTTCATCGCACCCTGACTGGCCCGAGGAAGGGGTTCAGGGAACGATCGCCAACGTGGAGAGCCGCGCCGACGGGACCATCCAACCGTGGTTGTCCCGCGAAAATCACATGACGATCCTGCACCAGCTTTGGGAACACCATCCGTCCAAGAGGTTCGGTGATGTGGCCGTGCCGGTTCTGATTGTTCCTGCCGACGACCCGTCCAACCAGCGGTGGTCGGTGGGAAAGCACGATTCGGTGCGGCGCGCAGCCGAGTCGCTCCCGTGTTCGGTCACCCACTGGCTTGTAGGCGATCACGATCTGCACGCCCAGCATCCGATCGAGGTCGCCCATTTGATCGACTTGGCGAGCCGTCCCGGATTTTTCGATTGACTGCTCGGCTCGTTGTGATCATGGGGTCCGGTGAGACCGCACCCACCATGGTCAAGCCGCATCGGGCCATATTCGATCGGCTCGGCCCGGACCCTGTGCCTGCCGTAATACTGGACACGCCTTACGGCTTCCAGGCCAACGCCGACGACATCTCCGCACGCGCCGCTGAGTACTTCGCCAACAGCGTCGGCCGGCGTGTGGATGTGGCCGAACTCCGCCGGGTCGAAGGAGCCGACCCAATCCGCCGCGAAGCGGCTCTAGCCAAGATCGCAGCAGCAGGATGGATCTTCGCGGGTCCTGGAAGCCCAACGTACGCTTTGAGGCAGTGGGCTGGAACGGATCTTCCCGATCTGCTCGCGGACAAGATCTCCGGCGGAGGTTGCATCGTCTTTGCCAGCGCGGCCGCCTTGACCCTCGGGCGCTACACGGTGCCGGTTTACGAGATCTACAAGGTGGGCGCCGACCCGGTGTGGGCCGAAGGACTCGACCTATTGAAGCCGGTGCTTGGCACCGACGTGGCGGTCATCCCTCATTACGACAACGCCGAAGGCGGAAACCACGACACCCGGTACTGCTACCTGGGCGAGTGGCGGCTCAGTGCGCTCGAGAATCAGATGGCAGATAGCGGATGGGTGCTCGGCGTCGACGAGCACACCGGATTGGTCCTCGACATCAGCGCCGGCACCGCCGCCGTCGTAGGAAGCGGTGCCGTCACAGTCCGACGTCACGGGACATCGACCAGCCTCCCATCCGGCGAGACCATTCCCATCGAAGCGCTGCCAAACCTCGCATCTGGAAAAAGCGCCCCCGGCGTCGCGGCGAGATCACCGGCACCGGCTTCGACCGAGACGCCGCGTACGGCGCTACACGGTGAGATCCGCCGCCTCGAAGCCCAGTTCGACAAGGCGGTGGAATCAGGCGATGTCAACTCGGCGGTCGCCAGTGTGCTCGAGCTTCTCGAAACGCTTGCGGCATGGGCTGGCGACACGACGCAGTCGGACGCCGGCGAACGGGGGCAGGCCGCGCTCAGGAGGATGATCGTCCGGCTCGGCTCGCTGGCTGAGGTGGGGGTCCGAGACCCGCGCGACCAGGTCGGCGTTTTCGTCCAGGGCTTGCTCGCAGAAAGGGACGCGGCGCGACGAGATCGGCGCTATGGCGACGCCGACCGGATTCGCGACCTGTTGGTCTCTGCTGGTGTGGAGGTGCGGGACACTCCTGGCGGCACCGAGTGGGATCTGATCGGACATTGACACCACTTCTGAGTCGCCGCGTGTGAAAGTTGTTGGCGGTATTGGGTCGCCGGAAGTCGCCCAACCGCAGATGGTCATGAACGTTCAAGTCCGGGGGACGAGTCATTGTCAAAGAGAGGACACGACCCGGTTGGATCTCCTGGCACCGGTCGATCGCCGTCCCGTGCATCCAACCGAGGCGAGGACGCCGCGCAATGGCATATCGCGCCGGAAGACGTTCCGGAAGAAGAAGTGACAAAAGCGAAGGCCGCATTCCGGAACCGAACCGGGGGGGAATCTGCCCGGGAACGCGGCACGTCGGCGCCCAGTAAGCGGACCAAGCCGCGAGCATCCTGATCGAGTGACGAGCTAGCAAGCAGCCCACTCAATAGGATCCGTTGATCCGGTACTTGCGCATATCCCTGCTGATCGTGACGACCATCGCAATCGCGGCCTGCAGCAGCGGGCAGGGGGCTCCGGTTCGGGTCACGCATCCGGCGCCGGGCCACGCAACACCAGGAGCCGCCACCGTCGGCTTCTTCTCCGGTTTGGTCAAGAACGACAACGTCGCTTGTACTTTCGCGGCCGAAGGAGCGACCCCGTACTGCCTGTTAGCCCTCCAGGCAACCAAGTCGACGTTCGCAAACCTCTCCGTCGGCGCCGTGACCGTTAAAGGAACGGAGGCTCTGGTGACGATTCTCGGCACGTTCTGCGTCACGCAGGCCGGGACCACCAACTGCACGACCAACACAAACCCGAGAACAGGTCAACCTACTGGCGGGGGGCAACACGGTTTCGATGCGCTCTACAAGACGGCGGTGCAAGGCCGGGCTATCAACCAGGGCGCGGTGCCATGCGAGCGCATCAAATCCGAGTGGTACGTGAGCCTGGCCACGTAAGTCGGATCATCGAGTACCTCTAAAGAAGACCCCGGGGACGCCGATATTCGACGTTGAAGGAGTCCATCGATGGCCAACCGAAACCGCAATTCCCTGGGCGCCGATTCTGCGTCAAAGCAACGCGGCCTGACGAGCGCAGAGGACAACGAGCTTCGCCAGCTGACGTGGTTCTCACTGGTAGGGCAACTGTCGGAGACCTCCGAGGCTCGCCTCCTCGAGCTGAAGGCGAAAGACCGGCGCACCAAGGTCCGCAATCCGAGGCCAGATCCGAGCGCCAGCCGGATGGGAGTGCCTGATACTCCGTCGACTCCGCCTCGGCTGCCTTCAGAGCACGAGCCGGCTGACGGCACCTTTACTTGCCCAAACTGCGGGTTCGTGCAGCGAGGTTTCGGGCTCACATCGCCCAACGGCCGCTGAACGCACGCCGGCGGCTCAGGTGAACCGCCAGCGGCACGCAGTCACAACGAAGACAAACGTTAGCCGCCCAGAGCCCTCGATACCGAAATCTCAAGGATGAAGGATCTCCTCCACCTTTGACGCGCCTTCGAGATGGTGAACATCGACGATCGCGTCGCGGCCAAGAGACGCGTAGAGGTGAGGGAAGAGCTCCCCGTTTGAAGCGGGCTCCCATCGAACCAAGTCGCCTAACGGGCGCTCGTCGATGGCGACCACCACAAGGTTGGGTTCGTCGAAGAAGAACCTTGCTGCCGTAGCTCCGACTTGTTCGCGCGACGAGCAGTGGATGAAGCCGTCGCGCCGGTCGTCTGGCGATCCGCCGAACCGTCCGTCACTTTCGAACTGCGACCATTCAGTCGGCCGGAGGATCTTGTAGATCATCTCACTTCAACAAGTCGGTGGCCGGAACCGCACCCTGAGGAGCGGTAGGCACCGCCGCGGTGTTGAACTGGGTGAAAGCGACCGCGCCGCCGCCTTGCAACCCGAGGAGGTAAGGCGGCCCCTTTGCCGCTACGAAGATCATTCCTTGCGGCGAGTGCAGCTCAATGGCTTTCTGTCCGAGAACCGTGGTCGTAGGCCCTTTGGTGAGTGTCTTCGGGTCCTGGTTCAGCGTGTTGTCGACGAGTTTCTGGATGCTGTTGATCCCGAACTGGGCATAGAAAGCGCTACCAGACGGAAAGATCGCCCAGTGCCCACCCAGTCTCCCGATCTTCGGGTCTTTGCTGAGAGCCAGCCAGGCGGAAGGGGTGGCCTTCATGTAGACCGAGTTCTGGTCAGCGAAGATCGAAATCTGCTGACCCCCGACTGCCACGGACCCTCCGCCAACAGACTGTCCTACGACTACGTCGATCGATTGGAGGGCCACCCCACTGAACCTCCCCACGACGTGAGCCGAGCGGAGGGAGGAAGTCGCAGTCTTCGCGTCGGCGAATATCTGAGCGGCGGTCTTGTCTGACTCCTTGGCGCTGGAAGAACATCCGCCGAAGCACAGAATCGATGCCGCCGGGAGAATCGAAGTAATCAGAATCGTTAGGGTCCGCCTCACCGCGGTGAAGGGTACCCGGCTGGGAATGTCGGGTAAGTCACCGTTGCCCTTCGCCAGCGGTCCCACGGCGCCGCCTGCACCGTGTGGGGGACCAGGACTCCGCCCGTCCAAGGCAGTAGGCTTCATCGTCCCGCCCCCATCGTCTAGCGGCCTAGGACACCGCCCTTTCAAGGCGGCAGCACGGGTTCGAATCCCGTTGGGGGTGCTTGTAAAGGAGCAGGTCAGGGAGCACTTCTCGCGAGGATCGGCTGC
>DASUWA010000040.1 GCA_036378675.1 Acidimicrobiales bacterium | reverse complement strand
GCCATCGTTTCGGCTTTCGATGCGTCAGCAGTGGTTCACTCACGTTCGTCTTCTCGTCGCCCACCTGACCCGCTGACAGCGGGCCTTTTACCGCAACGCTCACGACCACGACTCTTAACCGCAGCCGCTTGCGGTGGTTTGAGACCTCCGCCTGATCGGCGGTCCCGGAGGGCCAACCTCCATCACCGGCACAGCACGGATCGTGTTAGCAACCTTCTACGTCACCATCACTCTCCTTTCAGGACACACCGCAAAACGCCGAATCCGGCGTCGATGCTTGACGTGTCTCCGTAACCGGATGCGCTCACGTTCTGGCGCGCTCGCGGGCCGGGATGACTGGTTCTAGCCTTCAGTCCGTGACGGAAACGCCGAAGTCCGCACCACCCTTGCCGGTGCGGCCAGACCCACCTGGCGATGTCCGGTTGATGTTGAATCCGGCGTCCGTCCGGCCCGGCCAGTGCGTCTCGGCCAACACGACTGGTTCAACAGAAGGATTCATCCACGGCATCTAAGTGATGCTGGAGGCTGAAATCACCGGACAGTGGCGGTCCATCAACTACCTGACCGTCGCAGAGCCGGGAGGGACCGAGCCGCAGGCGATTGCAATCGACAGCGAGGTGTCGTTTGCACGAGTTGGGCGGACAGTCAGGCCGTACCGACTGCTCGTCCCCCCGGTGGAACCCGGTGGGTATCGGGTCAGGCAGGACATCAACAACCCGGAGAGGAATCTCAGTGCCACCCTGTACGCATCTCTGATGGTCGTGAGTTAGCACCCGGCTGCGCACGCCAGATCACCGGAATATCGAGCGCGTGGCCGTGGTCGGTCAGTGACCGGATGTGCGCGCGTTCTGGCTCCACTGAATGAAGTGCTAGGACTGCCATCTGGCGAGTTGGATCTCCTGAGCGATGGTTGAGGCTTGTTCCTTCGAGAAGGGTGCAGTGGTTGAGCCGCTGATGACGGCCGTACCGTTGAAACTGGCAACTTGGATCTCCGGGGCGGACACGACCTTGCCGTCAACCTCAATGGCCTCCAGGCTCTGGTAAGGCGGATTGCTCGGGTTCTGCCGATAGTAGGAATAGCGCTGGGCTGCTACCGCGTTGAAGTCCCCAGATCCCGCTGCAGTGAATGTGAGCTGAATCTGGTACTGCCCGATCGTGGAGATGGCTTCGGCCGTGGCTATCGCCGATCCGGTCATGTCAGCTGGACCGAGCACGTAACGCGGTGACGCCGCAGCGAGGTAGTAGGGCGCGATCACCTTCTTCGCTGCGGTCTCGGTCCCGGTGCCGGTGTCGGTTATCGAGGAAAGGGCCTGATCGCCGCATGCGCCCGGATTCGCCGCCTGTGGACTAGCGGCCGACTGTGAAACTGGCGGGTAGGACGCGGGGGGACTCGACGTTGGGGGAAATGTCGAGGAGGATCCAACTTGAACAGACGTTGGAGGAACACTCGGATACGGATATGTCGTGGGGGCCACAGTCGGTGCGGGGGTACTGGAAGGGAGCTCACACAGCACCGGGCGGAAGTACACGGTGTGGTGCCCTGACACTGACGGCACCGTCGATCCGGTCGTGCCGCTCGCAGAGGTCGCCGAGCGGATCCCCGAACTCCCACAGGCTGCCAGTGTGAGACCAGCGATCCCGAGGGACACCCTGATGGCGATCCCGCCCGTGGCGCCTCTCACGTCGCGATTCTGACATGAGCCACAGCCGGTGGGTCGCCCCCGAACCTCGTGGGTGATCCACCCGCAGGCCGCTTGGAGCTGACCTGGATATTCGGGTGATTGAAAGTGCAGCTCATCTCACTGTTGGTCCAGCGATATGCGCCCACAGCCAGCCCGTGTCCACTCCGCTGAGGGTGTCCGAGATCGCCGAATCCCGAGCCTCAGTGGAGTCGTTCCCCTGTTCGGTCCGCAGCGCCGTATGAGGATCGTTCTGCGTCATCTACGCAGGCAGATGACCGATATCGTCGTCCGGTCCCACCAACCGGGCAAGCCGAGCCTGGACAGAGTCAGGGGTAGCGTCGTCGAAGTAGCAACAGGAAATCACGCGGCGGAGGGCTGCCGATGCGGTCGCCGCCGATTCGACCTCGTCAATGACATCGGGCCAGTGCATGTCAATCAACGCCTCCATATCGGCCACGGCGATCCAGCAGAGAACATCAGGATCGTCCGCTGAAGGCTTCCGCCAGCTGGCGAATCATTGCGAGGTGGTCGAGAGGATCTTCGGGATCGCGAAAGGGAGCTGGCCCTTCGTGGCTCCGTGCCCATTGCTGGTAGGCTAAGACCTGGTCGGGAGATAGCGGAAGGTGAGGCGGCCCGGCAGGGGACATGTACGACTCTCTACCACCTCGTCGGACCCGATCCGAGCCCCGATTCGGTTCGCCCCGACCCGACTTGGTCAAGAACCACCGGCGCTCCGATTATGCGTGCGCTTGTCGGCCGACGCTACGTCGTATTCAACTCTGCGGCGCTGGTCCGCCGGTTGGAACTTGGAACGTCTCCAGTGCATCAGAAGGAATCCCGAGGGTCCCGTCGGCGAGCCGCAGCCGAGGAAGCTTCCTCTCGTACATAGCTTGGATGACCACCCGGGTTGGCACACCCAGACGGCGAGCTGCCTCGGCCGGGCGCAAAATCTCAGGTTCGCTCACAGGACGCCTCCTTCGTCCAAACCCAACTTACCGTGGATAAGGCGAATGACGGTGGCCAGCTCGTCTTGGAGCCCGGGAGCGACGCCTGCCTCTTCCATGGCGTGCAGAGCATCCTCGAGCGCTTCCAAGACTCGAAAGGCCTCCTCGAGGCCCAACACAAGGCCTGGCGGAACCGGATCATCGTCAGGTGGGCTCATGTCACCAGTCTGGCCAGACCCTGTGACGGCGATCAGATCGCGTCAGGAGGCTCTGCACCGTCGACCTCACTCCGGTCGGACGACCCTGACCATGGTTACCGATCGTCGGCCCGCCGTTGGCGTTCTGCCGCCACCACAGCTCCAAACAATGGGGACTGACGCCCACTCGCGATCGCCGAATCCGGCGTCGAGGTTGACGTGTCTCCATAACTGAGTGCGCTGTCGTTATGGCGTCAGACCGAGTGCGCCTGGAGATCATCCAGAGCTGCTTGACCGTTCACGCCCGCAAAGCAGGCTGGGTGCTCGACGACGAATGGGGACCAGCCATGGATTTCAGTCCCGGCTGGAATCCAATGGCGGGTCTTGGGCTTCGAGGGATCTGTCCAGTCCGTCGGTCCGATATTCACGAAGGCAGCCTCAGCCCCGACCGGGCGGCCACAAATGTCGCAGATTCCCGGTGACCCCTGGCCGCTCACGGCGACCAAACTACGCCAGCCGGTGTTCCCGATCACCGACTACGTGTGCCTCCCCGAGAAGTGAGCGCACTCAGATCTGGACGCCTCTCACCATCAGCGTTCCGAGCAATCGCCTAAGCGACGCCGAATGACCTCCGCGGCGGCTGTCGCCTCGGCATCATTGCTTAGGAGGGCGGTGACCGTTCCCAGCTCGCTCCGTAGGTCACGACAAACCTTCTCGAAGGTGCGAAGGCGATAGGGACCGCCCCCATGACCAGTACCCCACGGCTCATCTCTTAGCCAGCGCTTGCCGTAGAGGGGGCACTGGTACTCAACCAGCCATTCGACCGGATGGCTCCGAACCTCCTTCAGGTGCTCGGCTGCATACCGTTCAGCGTCCGGCCCAAGGTGCTCTGCAACGTAGTAGCAGGAACACTTGGCGCGTTGGTCCTCGTCGGTCACCACGGGCAATCTTGCCTTACTCCTGCCGCGCTGTACGCCGATTACCGGGCGGTTTCTGGTCGCCCGGAGAGCCTCGTGGGTGGCGCGAGACGGAACGATTTGTGAGAGGGGTGGTTGACTCTCAAGGTCAGCGAGGCGCGGAATATTCGCGCTGACTTCCGCCGAAGTTCTGGCTCGGCTGTAGAGGGTTGTACGTCTGATCGGGTGGTGGGATGGTCACTTCTACGGCGATCCCGAAGTGACTGAAGGTGATAGTCCCGGCCACAGGCCCGAAGGCGGACTGATTGTGCTCGCTGATCTGCACGATCCGATTCTTGGAGTCGATGGCGATGAGCAGCTCGAGGGTGGTCCCGTAGAACTGCCCCATCCTGGCCCGCTCGGGAGCGTCCGCGTTGATGGCATCTTCGAGAGTATCGACAGAGATTCCGACCGTGTAGAACCTCACGTGTGTACCGTCCACGTTTCCCGTTCCGCCTGGTGTGACTGTCTGGATGAGCGGTTGGAGGGCTCGAAGAAGCGCTCCTAGGTCTGCGGTGGGGGCTTGCTGGCCAAGGAGTGTTTCCACAGCCGCCTGAGTGCCTTGGGCGATCGGGTGAGTCTCTAGCTGCCATCTGGCGCTCGATAGACCGGACCCGGATATGTCCATGTACTCCGCGGTGGGGGTCAAGATCAGTTCGGGGCTGTAATCCTGTGAGCCGCGGGTCCCCGAAGGTGGCACCTCTCCGATCTGCCTTCGGAAATCCCACAACAGCGTCTCCGTGACGACCGAGGGTTGGTCGCCGAACCGGATCGCGTATTGGATCTCAGCAGTCGATGCTCCGGTCAACGCAGCAGCAGCATCCACCAATGCTGGCCCGCTGGCTGTCCGAGTCATGGAATCAGACGACCCGCAGCCTGCGGCCACCCCCGCCGTTGCCATCGCTGCCGTCAGGAGAGCCCCTAGGGCAAGCTTCGCCGTGGGTCTGAGACTCATACACGGTTTCATGACCAAGGATCGCGAGTCCGGCGCCACTGCTTGATGTCGTCAGTGTCGGCAGGGGGAAGCGACCCTGCAGGTATCGCACGCTCAGCAGCGAGCAACGACGGCCTGATCCGCAAGAGGAAGTAGAGACCACCAATGAAGCCGGTGAGAAGGATCATGGCAACGGTGCCTGGCTTCGTTCTCCCGATCGCCCTGTAGGCAAAGTCCGGCCGCCTCGCGGCCATGACGATCGCTTGGATGTAGAGCCCCCACACCATCGCTATCACGACCAGAAGGATGACCGCATCCGCCATCGCACCCTGCCCCTCATCTCATTCAGTCCCATAAGGGTAGCGGCCTCTGCCTCGCCCGGATCGCCGAATATCGCGTCGAGGTTGGCGTGTAACCATAACCGGGTGCACTCACGATCTGTGTCGCGGAGCGGGGCTGGCAGCTTTGGACTGTGACTGGATGCCGAACCTAGTGTCCCTCTAGCACCTCTTGTCTGAGAAGGAGGAGCGACGTGAACGCAGTAGCTGAGACCGGGGAAACCGAAAGCGTCTGGCTCCGCGAGCAGTGGTGGCCGGCCATCCCGTCGAGCCGTGTCAGGCGGAAGGCCCTCGCCACCGGTGTGCTTGACCAGGATCTGGTCATCTTCCGAGGCAGCGGCGGGCAGGTAGCCGCCCTTTCCAACCGGTGCGCCCATCGCGGCGTCGAGTTGTCGCTCGGCAGAGTCGCTGACGGCACACTGGCTTGCCGCTATCACGGCTGGCGCTACGACACCACGGGTAGCTGCGTCGAGATTCCCTCCCTCAACGGGGAATCCATTCCTTCGACGGCCAAGGTGTGCTCATTCAACTGCGTGGAACAGGACGGCTACGTGTGGGTGTCGCTCGCCAAGGAGCCATACCAGCCGAACCCGCCGAGAATCGAAAGGTTCGCTCGCACAGGCGGGGTGCAGGGTTCAGCGATTCTCCGCTGCGACTGGAAGATGGCACTTGAGAACAACCTCGACTGGTGCCACCCGGTGTTCACTCACCCGTGGACCCACCCACAGTTCTATATGCGCCTCCTTCACGGCAGCCAGGACTCGCCCTACGAGCTGCGGACCACCGAATCAGGCTTCGTCATGTTCTGGCCGCCCGTGGGCGAGAACGACCCGACACCCGAGGACCCAGACGTTCTCGTAGTGTTCGAGCTTCCAAACAGGGTGACGGTCAGCGTCCGGCACCTCTTGGGTGACAAGGGACCCCGGATACCGGCGACGATCTTCCACTTCGTCCCCACAGGCGACGGTGTCTGCCGAGTGGAGTTCATGTTTCCGGTTGGCGGCACTCGTTACTGGTACACACCACGGGGAGGGCCGATTCTCGCCCAAGACCGGGTCGTCTTGGAAAGCGCACAGCGAACCGGGGCCAGAAGCCAGGTAAGTGTCAAAGCTGATGCCTCCACGCTCCTGTTCCGGCGGGTCCTCAACTTGGCCGCCGAAGGCGAATGGCCCGAAGGACGAGCCGCGATCGCAGCAAGAAAGGTCGTTCCGGCCCGGATCTGAGCCGCCCATAGCGCCGATTGCCGGGCGGGAGGCCCAGGCTCGGACGTAATCGCTCCCGTATCCGGCCAACTCAGCTACGCCAGGACCGTCGAGCCGGTCAACAACCTGCCGGCGGTTGGCGACCAACAGCAGGAGGTCAATCGCGTTTCCTCTCACTTCTGGTCCAGTGCCCACACGCCAGTCTGCGTCGGTCGCCGTAAGAGAGACACCGCGATGCGGAGCGGCATGGACCACCCTCTGGCCCCACTTCTTGTAGGTGTCGAGTACCAAGTGCACATCAGCGAGAGGCGGGTCGGGCATGATCCCGGCTGGGCGCAACGCGTCAGCGCTGTGAACGAGAAGATCACCAAGCCCCACCTCCGATGGTAGGCCAACAATGTGGACGTATCCGTCAGCGGAGCGGCGCAGCCTTTCGACAAGTTCGGGTACGGGTCGGCTTCCCAGCGCTCTGGCGTCTCGGTCAATGACACGATCCGGCCGTACAGGGTTACGGGCGACCTGCCAGAACATGGATAGCCGGCTGGACTCTGCCATGTTCACAAGGTGACCAAGCACGTCGCGGACACGCCAGCCAGTGCACCAAGACGGCCCATCCCACTGGTCGGCGGACAGGGCGGCAATCTCGTCTGCGATCTCAAGGCGAAGCCCGCGAACCTCTCCCCTGATGTCCACGTTGGCGGCGGCCACGGTGTCAGTCTGACAGAGCTACGCCGGAGTCACTCCATTTGCCGGAAACCCGTGAGGCGAGCTCCGAGCGATGAGCTGGCTGTGTCATGGACCGCCCTATCGCCGAGTCGGGCGTGGCCCAGATCGACAGCAAGCGGGCGGGGAAGGGTGCGAGATAGGTCGTTCGGGCGCGATGCTTGTTCCGTGAACTCGGTAACGCTCCATGGCGTTCGACCGTGGCGATGGTTCGCGGCTTGGCTGTTGGTTGGGGCTCTGTGGGCGTTCGGACTAATTGCGATCGCGTCGGTGGGCCCGTTGGCGATGCCGATCGCCCTGGCTGCCACCGTTGTGGTGGCTCTAGCTTCCGGCGGGCTGGGATTGGTCGGGGTACTGAGTGGACTCGGGCTTCCAGTTCTCTATGTCGCCTACCTCAACAGGGCCGGGCCAGGGAATGTGTGCACCTCTAATACCTCCGGTCAAACCTGTGTCCAGGAATGGAGCCCATGGCCGTGGCTGTCCTTGGCGATAGTCCTCGTCGGCGTCGGCGCCGGCCTGTTCCTCATCCGTTACCGACCCGACTGAACCCTCCCTGACCTATGTTGAACGCCCGGTTCGGTTGGGTCTCACCCGACGGCTCGTTGGCCGGCTCGGTATCCGGCTATCGGGGCTATAGCCCGAACGGCGGGACCAATTTGAAGCTGGGGAAGGGCCCTGGACACCCGGTCAAACGCGGTCGTAACCGGTCCGCATGGACGGGTAAAGCCCGAGATCCGCGAGAGGAACACGATCAGCCGAGCTCGCCGACGGCGACGTTTCTCATATTCGGCGAACGCGACCGCAGGATCAGCAGACTCGGCCAAACAAGAGGCAAGTACAACTGCGTCCTCGATGGCTTGGCAGCCACCCTGGCCAAGGTGCGGGCGCATGGGATGAGCGGCGTCGCCCACAAGTGTCACTGCTCCGTGGCTCCAACTGTCCGGCATGGCGCGGTCAACGATCTCATTCCGCACGAGCCGCTCGGGAGGGGTGGCTGCCAGGAGATCGGGGATGGGGTGGGGCCACTCGCTGAACGTGTCTTTTAGATAGACGTCGTCGCCGCTTGCGAATGTCTGACCCTTCTGGAGTCAGGAGGTGGCGAACCAGTAGGTGCGATCGTCACCAACATGCATCCAGCCGAACTCGTGGCCTCCGGCAAGACAGGCCCAGAGTTTGTCGCTGTCGGGTGGGTAGCTGGTTTCGGCGATTCCTCGCCACGCGGCGTAACCGCTGTAGGACGTTTGTAGAGGTCCGTTCAGCACGCTGGCGACGGCAGAGTTGATTCCGTCCGCGCCCACCAGAGCGTCCACGGCGAGGCTTGCTCCATCAGCCAGGCGGACCGTGACTCCTGAAGCGTCGAGTTCGAAGCCGGTGACCGCGCAACTGGTCCGCACCGTGCCGGGGCGAATACGTGCTGTTAGAGCGCGAACGAGTTCGCCGCGGTCTACACATACCAATCCCTCGCCCAGCGCCGCCTCGAAGCTACGCCCCGAGAAGTTTAAAGCGACCCGTCCGTCAAGTCTCTTCTCTCCACCCTCGGCCAGAGTTCTTCCCAGCGAACGCACTACTGCCCCCAATCCCGCGACGTCCAGGGCCGCTCGCGCGTTGGGCCAAAGTGAGATCCCCGCTCCCGAATCGCGGACCTCCGGCTGGCGCTCCAATACGACTAGGTCAAAACCGTGCGGCTCCAGCGCAGCAGCCAACGTAAGCCCAGCGATCCCACCACCTGCGATTCCGACTCTCAGACCGACGCTCCTCCCACTCCCCAGACCCGAGGTCATCGAGACTATCCGGACCTGCCGTCGGACCGACGAGACGCGACAGAACCCCTCTGCGAATACGTTCCTACTGGGACGGCGCCGAACATTCGATCTGGAACGCCGTCGCAGCATCCCCGGTCGCGGTTGCGGTTAGCGCCGAACGACGGATCTGGCGCTTCAGCGACAAGCAATCGGCGATGCCTATCGCCTCCGCATAACGCTCGCCAAGATATCGACGATTGTCGAGACAGCGCCTCGCCGCGAAAGAATTCGAAGACCCCTGCGGTCTGCAATTTCGTCACCACACAACGCCCGCACTGTTTCTTCGAGCCCAACCCGTAGCCGGTGAAGCCGGTGGAGGGGCGGGAGCCGACGCCCGGAGGGCAGCGTGCGTCGTGTCGGAGGGCACGCGGTTTGGGACGTCTTGGGGTTCCACCCGCACCCCCCGCTGACGTAGCCCCCCAAAGGGGGCTTTGTCACCGCCGAAGCTTCCGTAAGCGTTGTGAACCGTGCCAGCGATGGACTTACGCGATCCTCCACGCCTAACCGGTTCACGAAGCTTGAATCAAACCTCGATCTCGAAACTTGTTGGTTCCACGAAAAAGGGTCCCGGGGGCTAAGTCATCACTCGCCCATGCCGTCCGTTTGGTGGAGCCTCGTCTGTCCCGCTACCGGTCGGCTTGGCTGCTCGACGCTGCGGCGGGTGCGATGGAAGAGAAACCATCCAGCGCCGAGGACTACCCCAATCGCGCTCAGGACGGCACAGGCGATGTAGTCCGCAGCGGACGAGTGCGCTCCCCGTACCGATGAGACTGTAGAAAGCAGAGACGGTTGGCCAGGAACTGCGATTGCGTCGATTCGGTGGCCCGTGTCGAGAAGCCGGCGGCTGCCTCTGATCACCTCGTTGAACGTCTGGCCTCGGAGGGCGTACGAGCCGCTGCACTGCCAGTACTCGATTCCCATTCCGACTCCGGAGCTGATGCCTACGCAGCCGGTCACGGTCACCGATACGGGAACCCCTTTCTGCCGCAAGGTGTTCAGCTGACTGTTCTGCTCCGCGCCCGCGACCCCGTAGTAGGCGGAGAACGCGACCAAAAGTGCCACGACAATCCAGACCAGGATGTTCGCGAGCCGGCGCGGGTTGATCTCCACACCGCCTCCTGCCCGGATGTACGTCCCGCCGTCCGACGAGGGCCCGGCCGGAGTAGCGGACATGCCGCGAATCCTACGAGACCGGTGCGTTGCACTGCTGCTGAATGTGCCTGCAGATTCCCCGCAGCGAGTCCGTATGGTGCCGCTGCTGATGAGCCGTTAGCTGCAGGGGAATCTGCGTTTGGGCGTTGAATTCGCCAGGATCCGGCTCCTTTCGACACCCAAACGCAAAATCCACGCCCAGACGCACGAACCCAGACGCACGAACCCAGACGCACGAACCTAGACGCACGAACCCAGACGCATGCCCCGAGCGCCGGAGCGCCGAGCGCAGACGACGACCTAAGTAGCGGTCTCCCCGCCGGCCGAAGCCGGCGCCGGCGCCCCGACCGACTGCTCGAGCACCTGCGCCACGTCGACAACCCTGACCGACTCCGGAGCGGCACCCTCCGCCTGGCGGGCTTTAGTGGCGTCGTCAAGCATGATCAGGCAGTACGGGCAGGCGGTGGAGATGGTGTCGGCACCGGTGGCGAGGGCCTCGTCGGTCCGGTTGGTGTTGATCCGGGTGCCGATCTTCTCCTCCATCCACATCCGCGCTCCGCCGGCGCCGCAGCAGAAACCGGTCCGGCGATGGCGGTGCATCTCGGTGACCGACACGCCCGGCACGCTCCCAAGAACTCCGCGCGGCTCGTCGTAAACCTCGTTGTGGCGGCCGAGGTAGCAGGGGTCGTGGTAGGTGATGTTCTGCTCGACGGGATTCTGCGGGCGCAACTTTCCATCGGCGAGCAACCGTTCTAGCAGCTGGGTGTGGTGCATCACTTCGAACTCGCCGCCGAGCGCGGGGTACTCCCGCGCGATCGAGTTAAAGCAGTGCGGGCACGACGCGACGATCTTCTTCACGCCGGCGCTGTTGAAGGTCGCGATGTTCATCTGTGCTTGGGTCTGGAAGAGGTACTCGTTGCCGAGCCGGCGTGCGGGGTCTCCGCTGCACGACTCGCGCGGGCCAAGCACGCCGAAGGCAACACCCGCGCGGTGAAGCAGCCTGGCGATGCTCTGCGTGGTGCGGCGGGCGCGCTCGTCGAGGGCGCCGGCGCACCCGACCCAGAACAGGTACTCCATCTCTTCGGGGATGGTGCCCGTGACCACAGGGACCTCGAAGTCGAGCCCCTCGGTCCAGTCGAGCCGGTGACTCTGCCCGAGACCCCACGGGTCGCCCTGGTTCTCGATGTTGCGCAGCATGAGGCCGGCCTCGCTCGGGAACCGAGCTTCCATCAACACCTCGTACCGCCGCATGTCCAGGATCGTGTCGACGTGCTCGATGTCGACCGGGCACTGCTCCACGCACGCTCCACATGTGGTGCACGACCACAAGACGTCGTCCTGGATGACGTCGGGAACCAACGGCTTGGCGGAAACGCCGTCCGACGCGTCGCCGTTCGTGCCCTTGCCGGACAGAAGCTCCGAGGCCGACTCCATCATGTGGTCACGAAGGTCCATGATGACGAGCTTCGGGGACAGCGGCTTGTCGGTCGCCCACGCCGGACACTGGTCCTGACAACGACCGCACTCAGTGCAGCTCAAGAAATCGAGGCGCTGCTTCCACGTGGTGTGGGCGATCAGACCGGTGCCGATCACCGTGTCCTCGGTCATGTTCTCCGGGTCGAGATCGGGTGTGGTGGCGAGGGGACCGAGTGCCTTGGGCCGGCGGGAGAACAGGACGTTGGGCTCCGAGACCACGATGTGAAGGTGCTTCGAGTGGAGCAGGAACACCGCGAACGCCCAGATCACCCCGATCTGGGCGAGGATGAACGTGGTCTCGAGGTGCATGTTTGTCGTGTGGCTGAAACCGGAGAACGCTCCGGCGATCAGGCGTGACGCGAATGGCCACCAACTCTTGCCGTAGGGAAAGTCACCGGTGTCCACCTGCGCCCCCCGGTAGAGCAGAAGCGTCGCAATGACAAGGAAGATCAGGCCGAGGGTGATCCACGCCGCCGTGGTATGCGATCCGTAGAAGCGGCTCTTCCGCGCTTCTCGCTCCGGCGACTGAACCAGCCGGATCACCGAGAAGGTGATGATGCCGACTAGAACGCCGACTGCGAAGAGGTCCTCGATGAAACCGAGCGCCTCGTTCCCTGTTATCGCGAAGGTCTTCGAGAACAGGGCGCCGTAGGCCTCGGCGATCGTGAACATCAAGACGATGAATCCCCAGAACACCATGAAGTGAGCCACACCAGGCACGCTCCAGCGGAGCAGCTTGCGCTGCCCGAACACGTCGAGGAGTTCGGCCTTGAGCTGGGCGCCCACATCCTTCATGCGGCCGGGAGCGGGCTTGCCGTTGGTGACGAGGCGGAACAGGAACCCCAGCCTCCACAGCGCGACGGCCACGCCGGCACCCGTTAACGCGAAGCCGATGGCAATTCTGAGAGCCACTCACATCCTCCAAATCGTCCGAGCCACACCGGTCGGGCCGGAGAAGGCCGGATAAAGAGCGACCGGCCACCCTAGCCGGAACGATTATGGAGTGCCCAAACCGCCGGAGTGCCTGTCCAAAAACGAATAGACGTCGGTGAGGTCGACTCCCGGATGGGGGCTGAACACGACCGTGTCGGTCGGAAGACCGGACACGAAGTGACTGTGGTCACGCGCCGACGGCCAGGCGACGCCCTCCCACCGCTTCACCGCGTTGGCGGGGGGACGCCTGCAGCACTCCGGGTCGGGGCAGCGCGAGACC
This sequence comes from Acidimicrobiales bacterium, assembly GCA_036378675.1. Lineage (NCBI taxonomy): Bacteria > Bacillati > Actinomycetota > Acidimicrobiia > Acidimicrobiales > Acidimicrobiales bacterium. Next base: position 21,967 of record DASUWA010000040.1, on the reverse strand, counting down.
GTCCGCCGCGTCGTGTCGCTACCCCGGAACCAGTGGGCTTCCTCCTCACGGGTCCCGACCGTCACTGCCTCGCCGCGATCCTGCTCCACTCCAATATGGGTGCAGCACCAGAACGTCCCGGCAACCGTCTCGGTGTACTGGTAGTGCACCGCGTACGAGTCCTCGGACTCGAACGCCTGCCGGCTCGACCACCAGCGACACAGCCGCTGGCCCTCGATCGTGCCGTCGGCGTCGGATGGGAAGAGGACCCCGTCGTTTTCGTACGCCTTCCATAGCAGCCCGTCCGCGTCGGAGCGCTGGAAGTGGACGGGGATCCCGAAGTGGCGGGTGATCAGGTTGGTCAACCGGTGTGCCGCCATCTCGTAGGAGATGTAGAACATCTCGTTCAGGTCCTCGACGGAGATGTCCTCGCGGGCCTTCGCCGCACGCAGGACCCGCACCACCGCCTGCTCCGGGGCGAGCAGCGCGCCGGCGAAGTAGTTCGCCTCGACCCGCTGCCTGACGTACGACTCGAAGTCGGACGGGTCACGGTGGCCCAACGCGAAGCGGCCGACGGTCTGGGCGATGACCGACCGGGCCGACCTGGTGCCTCGCGTGAGGTTCCGCTGCGGGACGTAGATCACCCGGTGACGGAGGTCGCTGATCGACCGGGTCGACGGCGGAAGATCCTGGACACGGGCGATGGTGAAGCCGAAGTAAGCGGCCAGATCGGTGAGGTTCCGCTCCGACACGGCCCCCTGGCCGGCGTATCCGACGGCAGCCAAAGCCTCCCCGGCGACCCGCTCGATCTCCTCGAAGTAGTTGTCGCGCTTGCGCATCTCCTCGCGCATGGCGGCGTTGGCGACTCGGGCGCCTGCCGACACACCGCCACCGCCACCGCCGTCGCCAGAGGACTGCCCACTGGAAGCGGGCGCCGTGGACAGCTCCCGCACCTTGTCGAACAGACCTACCAGGTGCTCGAGAGCGACATCGTCGAGCCGGGCGCTCGGCCTCAGGTAAGGCAGCCGAAGCGCCTGGTAGCGGGGATCCTCCTGGACATGGGCCAGGGCCACCTCCAGCTCGGCCCGCCGGTTCGGGGCGGTCGGCGAGAGAAGGTCGGCCGGGCGACACCCGAGGGCGGAGGCGAGCTGGTTGACGGTCGAAAGCCGCGGCTCGCGGTGACCGTTCTCGAGCTGGGAGAGGTAGGAGGCGGGTCTTTTGACCACCTCGCCGAGCGCTTCGAGGGTCATCCCGGCCTGCCGCCGGAAGTGGCGGAGGCGGTGGCCGAACACCAGTGGATCAAGAGGTTCGGACGTCATCTATATCGAAAGTTTTACACTTTTTCACGAGAAACGCAACCTCACAGGTTGTTCAACTCGACAACTCCGGCATTTTTTTCCATAATTGGTAGGTGCCTCGCCAGAACGTCACATTCACGCCGCACCCGCAAGCGGAACAAGTCCTCACCCCCGAGGCCATCGAGTTCGTTGCCGAGCTGCACGAGCGCTTCGACGCCCGCCGCCGGGAGCTGCTTTTCGAGCGGGTTGAGCGGCAGGCCCGCTTCGACGCCGGCGAGCGCCCCGACTTCTTGGCGGAGACGGAGTCGATCCGGCTCTGCGGATGGACGGTGCCCGAGGCGCCCAAGCCCCTTGCCGACCGCCGGGTAGAGATCACCGGGCCGGTCGAGCGGAAGATGATGATCAACGCCCTCAACTCGGGGGCGAAGGTCTTCATGGCCGACTTCGAGGACGCCAACTCCCCCACGTGGGACAACGTCATCACCGGGCAGGTCAACCTGCAGGACGCGGTCCGCGGGACCATCGAGCTGGTCACGCCGGAGAAGAGCTACCGGCTGGCGGACGAGACCGCGACCCTCGTCGTGCGTCCCCGCGGCTGGCACCTGACCGAGAAGCACTTCACCATCGACGGCGAGCGGATCTCGGCAAGCCTGTTCGACTTCGGTCTGTATCTGTTCCACAACGGGCGCGAGAGCCTCTCCCGCGGGTTCGGCCCGTACTACTACCTGCCCAAGCTCGAGGGCCACAAGGAGGCCCGGCTCTGGAACGACGTCATGTGCGCGGCCGAGGACCTTCTCGATCTCGACAGAGGCTCGATCAGGGCGACCGTTTTGATCGAGACAATCACCGCCGCGTTCGAGATGGACGAGATCCTCTACGAGCTTCGTGATCACATTTGCGGGCTGAACGCCGGCCGGTGGGACTACATCTTCAGCGTCGCCAAGCGGTTCCACAACGACGCGAACTTCGTGCTCCCGGACCGCTCCCTCGTGACGATGACCACGCCGTTCATGCGCGCGTACACAGAGCTTCTGGTGAAGACCTGCCACATGCGCGGCGCCCACGCCATAGGCGGGATGTCTGCCTTCATACCCAACCGCAAGAAGCCCGACGTGACCGAGGCCGCGCTGGCCAAGGTGACCGACGACAAGCGCCGCGAGGCCGGCGACGGCTTCGACGGCACGTGGGTCGCCCACCCGGACCTTGTCCCGACCGCGATGGCGGAGTTCGACGCCGTGCTCGGCGACCGCCCCAACCAGCTCGACCGCCAGCGGCCCGAGGTTGCCGTCGGACCGGGACGGCTGCTCGAGGTCGACCACCCGCGCGACGGGATCACCAAGGCGGGCCTCAAGACCAACGTCTCGGTGGGCTTGCGCTACCTGGTGTCGTGGCTGTCGGGCACTGGAGCCGCGGCGATCGACGACCTGATGGAGGATGCGGCCACCGCCGAGATCAGCCGTGCGCAGATATGGCAGTGGGTCCACCACAAGGTGATCCTCGCCGGCGCGGAGCGGACCCCCGTCACCGCAGAGCTGGTTCGCCGCATGCTCGACCGCACTGAAAAAGAACTCGCCGAGGCCGGCTACGAGCCGGAGCTGATACGGAACGCTCGGAATGTTTTCGAGCAGGTGGCCCTCGACGACGAGTTCATCAACTTCTTGACCCTGCCCGCCTACGAGCTACTTCCCTGACCGAAAGGATCCAGTCCCAGCCATGACGACGCACACTGCTCCCGCAGGGGGCAACGGAGCTTCGCACTCACCGTTCGAGACCGCTGTCAACGAAATCGAGCGCCAGTGGGCCAGCGACCCGCGCTGGACCGGCATAGAGCGGCCTTACAGCGCAGCGGACGTGGTCCGCCTGCGAGGATCGATTCAGGTGGAGTACTCGCTCGCCCGCCAGGGTGCGGAGCGGCTTTGGTGGCTGCTGCACAACGAGGACTACATCAACGCGCTCGGCGCGATGACAGGTGGCCAGGCCGTCGAGATGGTCAAGGCCGGCCTCAAGGCGATCTACCTTTCCGGGTGGCAGGTCGCGGCCGATGCCAACCTTTCGGAGCAGGTCTACCCCGACCAGAGCCTGTACGCCGCTAACAGCGTCCCGACGGTGGTGCGCCGCATCAACAACGCGCTTCGCCGCGCCGACCAGATCGAGTGGGCCGAGTCCGGCGGCAAGCCAGGCCCGACGGGGCAGCGGCACTGGATGGTGCCGATCGTCGCCGACGCCGAGGCCGGTTTCGGCGGTGCCCTCAACGCGTTCGAGTTGATGAAGGGCATGATCGAGGCGGGCGCTGCCGGCGTTCACTGGGAAGACCAGCTGTCGTCGGAGAAGAAGTGCGGCCACATGGGCGGCAAGGTCCTCATCCCGACCGCGCAGCACATCCGCACCTTGTCCGCCGCCCGTTTGGCGGCCGACGTGTGCGGCGTGCCCTCGATCGTCGTCGCCCGGACCGACTCGCTCGGCGCCACGCTTCTCACCGCCGACGTGGACGAGCGGGATCAGCCGTTCTGCACCGGCGAGCGCTCGCCGGAGGGCTTCTACTACGTCCGCAACGGCATGGACATCGCCGTCGCCCGCGGCCTGGCCTACGCGCCGTACGCCGACCTGATCTGGTGCGAGACGTCAACTCCAGACCTGGAGGAGGCCCAGACGTTCGCCGAGCGGATCAAGGCGGAGTACCCGGACAAGCTGCTGGCCTACAACTGCTCTCCGTCGTTTAACTGGAAGAAGCATCTCGACGACGAGACCATCGGTCGGTTCCAGAAGGAGCTCGGCTCGATGGGCTACGCGTTCCAGTTCGTCACCCTCGCCGGCTGGCACGCGCTGAACGAGTCGACCTTCGAGCTGGCACGCGGATATGCCGAGCGCGGCATGTCGGCCTACGTCGACCTGCAGCAGCGTGAGTTCTCGTTGGAGGCCGATGGCTACACCGCCACCCGCCACCAGCGCGAGGTTGGCGCCGGCTACTTCGACGACATCATGAGCACCCTCACCGCCGGCGTGTCCTCCACGCTGGCGCTGCACGGGTCCACCGAAGAGGCGCAGTTCACCAAGTAGGCGTCGGCGGGCTGGCCGCTGGCCGCTGGCGGGCTGGCCGCCTGGCCGCTCCTCCCTTCAGCTCGTTGCGCGCTGCCCCCATTGAGGCGGTTGCTCGCTCTCTAGAGCGTTCTAGCTCGTTTTTGTGTGACATCCGGTTTCTCCGGGACATATGCGCGCTTAAGGCGCACAGATGTCACTCAAAAACCAAATGTCCCAGAAAACAGGCGGCTCGACGGCGCCCCCGCCTACTATCCCGCGCATGCCAGGCGCCTTGGACGAGTACACCCGCGAGAGCTTCAGTGACGGCGGCATCACTCACGACATCTACCGGGCGGGTACCGGCCCCGCTGTCATCGTCATCGCCGAGATCCCCGGGATCACGCCGAAGGTGGTGGCCTTCGCCGACCGCGTGCGTGAGCTCGGGTGCACCGCGGTCCTGCCGCATCTGTTCGGAACTCCGGGCAAGCCCGCGAGCGGGCGCTACGCGATGGAAACCCTCGCCAAGATCTGCGTCTCGAAGGAGTTCTCTTCTCTCGCACTCGGTCACACCGGCCCCGTGGTGTCGTGGCTGCGCGCTCTGGCGCGGCGGGAGCACGAACGCTGCGGAGGGCCCGGTGTCGGCGCAGTCGGCATGTGTTACACGGGCGGGTTCGGCCTCGCCATGGCGATCGACGATTCGGTGATCGCCCCGGTGCTGAGCCAGCCGTCCCTGCCGTTCCCGGTGACCAAGTCGAGGCGGTCGGACATCCAGTTGTCACGCGACGACTGGGCACGGATTCAAAAGCGCGCCACCGATGAAAGCCTCTGCGTGATCGGATTGCGATTTACGGGGGACAAGGTCGTACCGGGCTCGCGCTTCCGGGCGATCAAAGAGAAGCTCGGAGACAACTTCATCGCCGTCGAACTCGACTCCTCACCCGGTAACCCTCACAATCACCCTAAAGCCGCGCACTCGGTCCTGACCGAGCACCTCGACGACAGACCTGGCACGCCGACCCGGGCGGCACTCGACCAGGTTCTCGAGTTCTTCCGCAGCCGCTTGGTGATGGGAGAGCCCGCGCCCGCTTAAGCGGCGGCGAGAACGCTGCGGCCGATCGGCAGCTGCGAGCAGAGCACAACCGATTCGATCAGCGTTCCATCGACGCGGCTGCGGATAACGTCGACGGTGCCGGTGGCGCTGTGGTGAACGACCGCCCATGGCGATGCCTGACCGGTTCGAACACACTCGACGGCCCGATCGGTAGCCGGCGCGCAGACCCAACACGGGCCGCTCCGTCCGCTCAGAGAAATCACCAGATATTGACCGCCTGCGCCGTGACCGATCGCGACTTGGGTGCCGTCCGCGAGGACAAAGGACTCTCGCAATTGCAAGTGGCCCGGCACCTTCTCCATGTCTTCGCTATCGGCAAAACCCGCTTAAATCTTGAAGATTTCGAGTCCCCACGCCGCCTCGAACGGGATCCCTTCGGGCAATAGGACCATCCCGTCCCGATTGCGCAACATGTCGGGCGCGCACGTCATCGGCTCCACCGCGAGACCACGCCGGCGGCGATCCGGCTCGGCAAGTGTGTCGCCGGTGTACACCATCAAATGGGTGAAGTTGTCGTCCATCCAGAGGCGAGTCCCCTGACCTGACGGATGGCGAACCTCGACCATCGCACGTCCAGTCGAGTCGCGTTCGAATTCGGTGAACGCGACATCGAGCTTCGCCCGTCCGATGCGCTGCGCAACGCGGAAGTCGTCGTCCGTACCGTCGACCGGGCCCTTTGAAACCGGCAGCCCGCGCTCATCGCTCACGTACGAAACCGCGGCCGGAACCCGTAAGTCCAACTCGTCGACCGCTGCCCCGAACGCGGCGATGTACGGATGCCAGCCGAGCCCGATGGGGCAGGGTCCGGGGCCGCCACTATTGGTTACCGACGTGGTAGCGGTGAGGCCCTCGACACCCAGGTCGTACTTGACGGAAAGATCGAGGAGCCAGGGCCAACCCGGCTGCGGGTAGAGCCGGCAGCCCAGTCGCATGGTCGACCGATCGCCGGCGCCTTCATCTTGTTCGAGCAACGACCAGGGCAGCCAACGCACCAACCCGTGGATCGCGTTGGAGTGCTCCGGTTCGCTCAAAGCCAACTGATAGGTGGCGCCCTCCCACTCCCAGCACCCGTCGCCGACCCGGTTCGGCCAGGGCGCCAGCAGCTGGCCGCGACCTCCCGAACAGATCGCCGTCTCCGGGTAGCCGTCGAGCACGTTGAGATCTCCGGACCGGTAGGAACGGATCCCGCCGCCTACTTCGACGGCGACGAGTTCCTGGCCTGAGCCGGCGATTCGGAACTGTTGCCCGGACGGCACGAAAGGGCCTGACATGGCGGCCATCGTCGCACAAGCCCCGGAACTATCCCGGCCGACTTGCGACCCCCGCCCCGGCCCGGGCGACCCCGACTTGATCCGATCGCAGACGCGACTCCGACCTGATCCCAGACGCGACGAAGGGCCTGGCGGGGGGGGGAGCCAGGCCCTTCGCATAACCGCTTCCGGTCCAGTGGGGGGGAAATACCGGCCGAAGCGTCGATGCCAGTATGCCAACGGCATGGCTATCAGGCAAACAGTTTTAGCAGATAAACAGCATCGCTGTTAGCGATAGCCCTGCTCAACTCCCCTTAGCAGAGGCCCAGAAGGGCGCCTTCAGCTCCCGCTTAAGGACCTTCCCCGATCCTGTCTTGGGCAGATCCGCTACGAAGCTGACCGATCTCGGCACCTTGTACCCGGCGAGATGCTCCCGCGCGTAGGCGATGACCTCATCCGCAGCCAGGTCCGGGCGAGCAGGCACGACAACCGCGTGAACGCTCTCGCCCCACTCCTCGTTCGGGATCCCGAAGACGGCCACCTCGTATATGTCGGGATCGCTGTCCAGCGCCGCCTCGATCTCCGCGGGGTAGATGTTCATGCCCCCGCTGATGATCATGTCGTTCTTGCGGTCGGCGATGTAGAAGTAGCCGTCCTCGTCGAAGTACGCGATGTCCCCGACCGTGTGAAAGTCTCCCCGCGTCGCTGCCCGGTATTTCTCCTCCGCCTTGTAATAGGAGTCGAACACCGTCGCAGCCCGGACGTACAGCTCGCCGGTCTGGTGCGGTTCGGTGACCTCGTTGCCTTCCTCGTCGAACAGCTTTATCTCGATTCCCGGCGCCGGCTTGCCGCACGAGCCCGGCTTGCGGAGGTGATCTTCGGGCGCGAGGACGGTGTCAACTCCGAGCTCGGTCGAACCGTAAACCTCCCACAACGACTCCGGTGGGAAATCCGCCAGGTACATCTTCTTCAACGCCAACGTCCACGGTGCTGCGTTGGCGATCAACCGCTTCATCGACCTGCGGTCGTACCGCGCTTTAACGTCCGTCGGGAGGCTGCAAATCATCCGAACAGGCGTCGGCGCGGTGAAGGTCGTGGTCACCTTGTACTTCTCGACGAGGCGAAGCCAGTCTTCGGGGTCGAACTTGTGTTGAACCACGACAGTGTTGCCGAGCGCATGCGCAACAGCGGCGAAGCCACCCGGACCCGAGTGGTAGAGGGGCCCGGTGGTGACGTACACGTCATCAGGGACGTATCCAATCAGCGAGATCAGCCGAGCGCCGGTTGCCGGATCAAGCGAAGCCGAGCGGACCGCTCCTTTCGGCTTTCCCGTGGTTCCCGACGTGTAGATCATCGTCGTACCGGTGACCGGGCCTCCCTCGCCGGCGACTTCGACCGGTTGGAAGGTGTCGGGATAAGTGTCCAGGGTGCGCTCGAGGCTGCCGTCCCCGTCGAACACCAGCACCTCCCGCACTTTGGGAACCTGTCCGCGGATGCCGAAGATCAGGTCCTCGTACTCCGCGTCGACGTAGACCACCTCGGCGTCGCTGTTGTCGACAACATACGCCGCCTCCTCCGGCGTGAGCCGGTAGTTGAGCGGCACCCCTATCGCGCCCACCTTTCGGATGGCGTGGGTCATTGCGAGCAGCCCGGCGGAGTTCTGCCCGCACCAGACCACCTTGGTCGAGTGGCCCACGCCCAACTTGGACAGGTGGTTGGCGAGCCGGTTTGCCTTCTTGTCGAGCTCGGCAAACGTCCACGAGAGGACCGGCTCGCCTGGGCGATCGTCGATCACCGCGAGCTTGTCCGGCTGGGTCGACGCGTACATCGCTAGAAGGTCCATTGCTAGGGCACCACCCGATCAGAAAAACGATCCCGCAAGTCCTTCTTCGAAAACTTCCCCACCGACGTTTTCGGCACCTCCTCGATGAACTCGACCTCGTCGGGCAGCCACCACTTGGCAACCCGCGGCTTCAACCACTCGATTACGTCTTGTTTGGTCAGACTCTCGCCCGGCTTGAGAACGATGCACGCCATCGGACGTTCCATCCAGCGTTCGCTCGACACCGCGATCACGGCCGCTTCGGCGACAGCGGGATTGGCCATCAGATGGTTCTCGAGCTCGACCGAGGAGATCCACTCGCCGCCGGATTTGATCAGGTCCTTGGTCCGGTCGACCAGGCGGATGTACCCGTCAGGGCTCACCGCGGCGACGTCGCCCGTTCGCAACCACTCGTCCGCAGTAAAGGACGACGCTCCTCGGGGATCGTTGTAGTACTCGCGAGCGATCCAAGGGCCGCGTACTTGGACCTCACCGCTCGTCTCGTCGTCCCAAGGAAGGACCTCGTTCGATGAAGGGTCGGCTATTCGCAGCTCGACCCCGGGCACCGGCAACCCTTGAGTGGAGCGCAGGTTCGCCAGCTCCTCGTCGCTCGACGACGCCCGGTCGCTGCGGACGCGCGCCACGCTCGCCAACGGGCTGGTCTCAGTCATGCCCCACGCCTGCGTGATCGGGATGCCGATCTCGGCCCGGTACGCCTCGGACAGCGCCTTCGGAACCGCTGACCCACCGCAGAGCACGACGCGCAGGCGGTGGGGCTTTCCGGCCAGCAGCGGCCTCGCGCCCATCCAGATCGTCGGAACCCCTGCCGCGACGGTCACACCTTGCCCGGTGATGAGCCCGGCGATCGCCTCGGGTGAGAGGTCCGCACCGGGAAACAGCATTTCGGACCCGGCCATTACACCCGCCTGGCACAGGCCCCAGGCGTTCGCGTGGAACATCGGCACCACGGGAAGCACCACGTCCGACTCGGTGATGCCGACTCCGTCGACCATCATCGCGGCCATCGAATGCAACACGGTCGAGCGGTGCGAGTAGACAACACCTTTCGGGTCACCGGTGGTCCCGCTCGTGTAGCACATCGATGCTGCCGTGTTCTCGTCTTCGACGACTGAAAAAGGATGAGGTTGGGCGCCGGCCAGCAGCTCTTCATAGTCAGAGATGCGCGCGTCGTCAGGGATTTCCGGGCCGCCGTCGCCGCAGTCGTCCATTATCACGACGTGGCGAACCGACTTGAGTTCGTCGAGAAGCGGCCCGAGCAACGGAAGCAGGCTGCGGTCGGCGAACACCACTTCGTCCTCGGCGTGGTTCGCGATATACACCAACTGGTCGGCGAAGAGCCTGATGTTCAACGTGTGCAGCACCCGCCCGCTGCACGGCGCGGCGAAGTACAGCTCGAGGTGGCGGGTGCTGTTCCACGCGAACGTGGCGACCCGTCCGTCGGGGCTGATTCCGAGGTCGTCGAGAACGCCGCCGAGTTTCCGGGTTCGCTCAGCCCAGGTGGCGTACTCGATCCGTTGGATCCCGTTCTTGCTCGCCGTGGCGAGGTTCTTGGTGCCCCAAAGCGACTCGGCTCGCCGGAAGATCATGTCCAGCGTCAGCGGAGTCGATTGCATCAGCCCTTGCATCGCTCGTGTTTCCTCCCCGAAACGTTGTCCGGGAGCATCTTTTCACGCCTGGGCCGGCGCCGTCGCCCGCCCGGCAGGGCGAACCTTCAGCGCGGCCGGCAGAATCAGCCTTCTGCGCCGCCAAACTCGAAATCGAGCCGGGCCTCCTTGAGACCGAACACGAACGCGTTGGCCATCTCGACCGGCGCCGTCCCGGGCGTCAGCTTGAACCGCTTCACCCGCCTGGCCAACTCTTCGAAAAACACCCGGATCTCCATCCTCGCGAGCGCCGCTCCGAGGCAGAAGTGTGTGCCGAAACCGAAGGATAGATGGCGGTTGGGGTTGCGGGTGACGTCCAGCCTCTCCGGTTCCTCGAAATGCTCCGGATCCCGGTTGGCGGCGGAGTACATCATCACGACCTGCTGACCTTTGGCGATCGGATGCCCCGACACTTCGGTGTCGACTGCGGCGACCCTGCACATGTTGTGGATCGGTGTGACGAACCGGATGAACTCGTCCGTCGCGATGCCGAGGTCCGCCCCCGCGCGCAGCTTCTCCCACTGGTCGGGGTTGTCGATGAGGTTCAGGAGCGTCCGGGCGATGACCGTCCTGGTCGTTTCGGCGCCGCCGTCGAGGAGAAGCAGGCAGTCTGCGACCACGGTCTCGATGTCGAGCGGGTTCCCGTCTATCTCCGCCTTCGTCCAGATCGACATCACGTCGTCGGCGGGGCAGCCGCTGCGCTCCATGTAGAGCCCGTACGCCGCGGTTCCGAACTCCTCCACCGCGGCGTAGCCGTCGTCATTGCGGTAGCGAGGACCGCCGCCGAGCATGATCGTGCGCTCCGACCACGCCGCCAGCTCCGGCCAGCGCTCCTCGGGAAACCCGAGCAGCCAGGCGATCGTCATCGCCGGCAGAGGAGCGGCCAGCTCGTTCACGATCTCGGCGGTTCCGCCGTTTGCCTCGACGGCGTCGAGTAGACCGGTCACAGTCTGGCGGACGTGATCCTCTCTTCCGGACACCGCCTTCGGGGTGAATCGCCTCGCGACAAGGTTGCGGCGCTTCTGGTGGATCGGGTCGTCGAGACCGATGATCGCCGGGTCCGCAGGCATGTTCGGCCGGTAGCCACCCTTCAGCTGATCCGAGCTGATGAACACGTCCTTGCGGCTCTCGATCTCGACGATGTCGTCGTAGCGGGACACGCCCCACAGCTCGTTGACCGAGTCCCAGTAGAAGGGGGCGTTTTCACGCAGCCACGCGTACGTCGGGTAAGGGTTGTTGACGTAGAAGTCGCCGTCGAGGAGATCAAGACTCAGGTCAGAAGCGCTCTCGATGCCCATGAAGGTGTTCTAGCAGCGCCGGCCACCTGGAGCCCGGGACGCGGTCCGTTCAGCGGGCCGGACCGAGCCCGATCGCCTTCGCCCAGATGTCGGTCATGGCGGCGACCGCCTGGTCGTCGTCAAAGCGCTGGCCGAGCAGGTGGCGGACCTCGGCGAAGTTCTCCACCATCCCGCACAGCATCGCCGCGGTCAGGTCCGGATCCAGCTTCGAGTCTGCGTCCCCTGACCTCTGCAGCGCGCGCAATCCGCGCGCGGCTCTCTCGACGAACGCCAGCCGTGACGCCTGCCGGCGCTGGCGGAACTCCGGGTTGAACGACGACACCTGGACGACGACCGAGTAGAGGGCAGCGTGGCGGGCGAAGGCCTCAACGTAAAGCCGGTTGGCAGCGGCGATCCGCGCCGCGGGATCGCTTCCGACGACGTCCCCGACATGGGACTGCTGGTACAGCTCGTCGATCAGCACGTCGGCCACTTCGCGAAAGATCTCGTCCTTCGAATCGAAGTACGTGTAGAAGGTCCCGGTCGCCACACCGGCCTCGGACGCGATGTCAGCGATGCGCGCGTCCAGGAAGCCGTCTCTCTCGAACACCCGCGCTGCCGCGCGCACAAGCGCCGCCTTGGTCCGCTGCCCTCGCGCCGTCGCCGGAGCCAACCCCCCCGACGCTTTGGCCGGCCGGACGCCGCCGTCCGCGTGTGCTCTCGCCGGGGCAACCACGGGCTACGCCCCCGGTTCTCTTGGCAGGCCCAGCACCCATTCCCCGATGATGTTGCGCTGCACCGCCCACGTCCCGCCACCGATGGTCAGCGCCGGCGAAAACAAGAAGCCGTAGTGCCACACCCGCTCCACCCCCGGCATCAAGTTCTCCTCGAACCGGATTTCCGTTGCCCCGCCTTTGCGACCCGCAGCCAGCTTGCCGGCGGGACCCGACCCGGCGAGCATGCCCGACGCGCCCACCAGGTCCTTGGCCAGCTCCATCACGCGCTGCCCGTGCTCGTCGGCGAGCAGCTTCTGAACGGACGCCTCCGGCCCGGGAGGGCGCCCCGCCAGCTGCGCGGAGAGGGTCCGCAACCGGATCAGGCGCAGCACCTCCCCTTCGATCCACACTCGCACGATCCGCTGCCGCATCAGAGGATCGGCCGCCGCCCCGCCGTTCGCGTCCGGCGAGCCGTCCCGAATCAAGTCCACCAGATCCTGAGCCGAAGGGCCGCTTCCCCAGAGCACTCCACCAGTCGACAACGACACCCGCTCGTTGGCTAGGGTCGCCTTCGCCAGCCGCCACCCGTCGTTGACCTCTCCTACCAGGCAGTCGGCGGGCAGCCGGGCGTCATCGAAGAACACCTGGTTGAACGAATGCGCGCCTGTCATGTCGATGATCGGCGACATCGTGATGCCAGGCGCGTCCATCGGGCAGACGAAGTACGAGATCCCCTTGCGCTTCGGGGCATCTGCGTCGGTGCGGGCGAGCAGGATCCCGAACTTGGCGATGTGCGCACCGCTCGTCCAGATCTTGGTGCCGTTCACGACCCACTCGTCGCCGTCGCGAACCGCCCGCGTGCTCAACGACGCCAGGTCGGACCCAGCATCCGGCTCGGAGAACAGCTGGCACCAGAACTCCTCGCCGGCCAGCGCGGGCCACAGGTACCGCTCCTTCTGGGCGTCGCTGCCGGCCATAAGGATCGTCGGCGCCGCCCAGCCGATCCCGATCGGGTTCGCCGGCCGGCCCACGCCCGCCCGCCGCAGCTCCTCGTCGATGATCAGCTGATGGACCGGGTCGGCGTCGAGGCCGTACGGGGCCGGCCAGTGAGGAACGACGTAACCGGCCTCGGCGAGCTGCCGGCCGGTCGGTGACGGGTGCTCCCCCAACCAGGAGCGCACCGCCAGGCGCTTCGGATCGTCGTAAGAAGCCAGCTCAAAGTCCATCGGGGTCCTTCCCAGGTCCTCGTTGCCTGACCATCCGTCGGTCTAAATGGCCCTCCCGCCGGGACGGTTGCGCCCTCGGCACCCCTCCAGTATCTTCAGAATCTGAAGTTGAATTCAAGTTTGAAAAAGAGGTTGCCGGCCCGCTCCTCTCGCCGGTGGTGCCCAGACAGGGGGGAAATGATCTTCACCGAGGACCACGAGGCCTTTCGCCAGTCGGTCAGGGGAATTCTGGAACGCGAGATCGTTCCTCACGTCGAGGAGTGGGAGGAAGCCGAGATCTTCCCCGCGCACAGGGTGTTCAAGGCTCTGGGTTCGGCGGGACTGTTCGGACTCGAGTACGACCCCGAGTACGGCGGGCAAGGGGCCGACCACTCCTACACGGTCGTCCTCGGCGAGGAACTCGGGCGGATGGGCTGCGCCGGAGTGGCTATGGCGATCACCGTCCAGACCGACATGGCGACTCCCTCGCTGCACAGGTTCGGCAGCGATGACTTGAAGGAGCGTTACTTGGCGCCCGCGTTGCGAGGCGAGATGGTCACCTCGATCGCGGTCAGCGAACCGGACGCGGGTTCGGATGTGGCCGGCATCAGGACGAGAGCGGTTCGCGACGGAGACGAGTGGGTGGTCAACGGTTCCAAGACATTCATCACCAACGGGACCCAAGCCGACTGGCTGTGCCTTCTGGTTCGAACCGGCGACGAGGCCGGCTACCAAGGGATGTCACAGATCGTCTTTCCCACCGACACACCCGGATTCTCCGTCAGTCGAAAGCTGCGAAAGCTCGGAAACCATTCCTCGGACACCGCAGAGCTGTCCTTTGTCGACGCACGGGTTCCGGTGTCGAACACGATCGGCGCGATCGGCCAGGGGTTCCAGCAGCAGATGGCTCAGTTCCAGAACGAGCGGATGATCGCCGCGTACACCGCGGTCGGTGCGATGGACGGGGCGTTGCGGCGGACCGCCGACTACTTGAGAGAAAGGAATGCATTCGGCAAACCGCTTCTCTCGAAGCAGTACATCCAGTTCCGCCTCGCCGAGCTCTCCGCCGAGGTCGACATGCTCCGCCACTACAACTACGCGTGCGCCGAGGCGTACATGCGCGGCGAGGACACGACCCGTTTCGCGACCATCGCGAAACTAAAGGCCGGGAGGCTGCAACGCGAGATCGCGGACTGGTGCCTTCAGTTCCACGGAGGCATCGGATACATGGCCGAGACCTGGGTTTCGAGGTACTTCCGCGACGGGAGGCTGCTGTCGATAGGGGGCGGTGCCGACGAGGTGATGCTCTATGTACTGTCCCGCCTCGACGGCTTCAGCGCATAGATGCCTCCCGTAGCCGAACTCATCGAAGACCTGAAGGCTGAGCACGAGTCACTCGACAGAGTGGTGCGTGAACTCGATGCCGCGCAGTGGCGGTTAGCGACCCCAGCAGCGGGCTGGGACGTACGCGACACAGTTAGCCACTTGTGCTTCTTCGATGAAGCCGCGACGCTGGCGATCGACGATCCTCCGCAGTTCGAAACCTGGAGGAACGAGCTCGTCAGTGACATGGGCGCCGGCTCCACCCCTGACGTGGACATCGGTCGCGAACTTGCGAATGACGCCGCCCTCTTCCAGCGATGGAGGCTCTCGCGCGACAAGTTCGTCGACGCGGCCGGAACCGCGGGCGCCACGGAGGATCCCCCCCGGATCGCGTGGTTCGGTCCGCCGATGAGCCTTGCCAGCTTCGTGACCGCGAGAATCATGGAGACGTGGGCCCACGGCGTGGACATCCGCGACGCGCTCAGCCTCCCGCTTGCTCCCGAGGCGGTCAGCCCCAGACTTCGGCACGTGTGCCACATCGGGTACGGCGCGAGAGCCTTCACCTTCGCGGCCCACGGTGTAGCCGACCCCGGCGACCCGGTGGCGTTCGACGTGGAGGCTCCAGACGGCTCCAAGTGGACCTGGGGCCCAGCGGAAGCCGAGCAACGAATTACCGGCTCCGCGCTGGAGATCGCCCTCGTATTCACCCAGCGCCGGCACCCGAGCCGCACCGGAGTCAAGGCGACCGGAGCTACGGCCGAGGCGTGGATCGGCATCGCCCAGGCGTTCGCAGGACCACCAACGATCACCGCCGAGGACCGCTAACAGTGCCCGCCCCGGTTATCCCGAGCAACGTCGACCGCCACGATCCGATTTTCAAAGCCAACCACGCCGGAATGGTCGCCCTGCTGGACGAGATCAACCGGCTCCTTCGGCAGGCATCCGAAGGAGGCGGATCGAAGGCCATCGAGCGACACCGCAGCCGCGGGAAGCTCCTCGTGAGGGAACGGGTTGCGCTCCTGCTAGACCCCGACTCCCCGTTTCTCGAGCTGAGCCCGCTGGCCGGGTACAAGACCGACTACAACGTGGGCGGAGGCATGCTGCTCGGCATAGGAGTGGTCGAAGGCACCGAATGCGTGATCATCGCCAACGACCCGACCGACCTCGGCGGCGCGATGACAGCGGTCAGCATTCCGAAGCTGATGAGGGCGCTCGAGGTTGCACGGCTTAACCACATGCCCTACATCCAGCTGGTCGAATCCGCCGGCGGGGATCTTCGCGGTCTGGCCGCAGGCGACGACCCCGACGCGGTGATGCGCCGCAACCTAACCCACTTCGCTGAGACCGGACGGATGTTCCACGACATCACCGAGCTGTCCGCGCTCGGCATCCCGACGATATCCGTGGTGTTCGGAAGCTCCACCGCCGGCGGCGCCTACCAGCCGGGGTTGTCGGACTACAACATCTTCGTTCGCGGCGGGGCGAAGGTCTTCCTGGGCGGACCCCCGCTCGTGAAGGTCGCGACCGGAGAGGATTCGGTGGACGAGGAACTCGGCGGAGCCGAGATGCACTCAACCACGAGCGGGTTGGCGGACTATCTCGCCAACGACGAATACGAAGCCATCCGCATGGCGCGCGACGTCATCGCCCATCTTCACTGGCGCAAGCAAGGCCCCGGTCCAGTGACTGCAAACCCCGCGCCGCCGATATACGACCCCGAAGACCTGCTCGGTCTCATGCCCGTCGACCTGCGTGCGCCGGTCGAAGTGCGCGAGATCATCGCCAGGATCTCGGACGGCAGCCGGTTCGAGGAGTTCAAGCCTCGCTACGGGCCGACCCTCGTCACCGGGTGGGCGCAGATTCACGGCTACCCCGTCGGCATCCTTGCCAACAACGGGGTGCTCTTTTCCGACTCGTCGCAGAAAGCCACGCAGTTCATCCAGCTGTGCAACCAATCGGATACTCCGCTCCTGTTCCTGCAGCACATAACCGGCTACATGGTCGGGCGCGAATACGAGCGAGGCGGGATCGTCAAGCACGGCAGCCAGATGATCAACGCTCTTTCGAACTCCAAGGTGCCCCACGTCACCGTCATCCTCGGAGCGAGCTACGGAGCCGGGAACTACGGCATGGGCGGAAGGGCGTTCGACACCCGCTTCGTCTTCCTCTGGCCCACCGCCAAGATCGCGATCATGGGCCCGAAACAGATGGCCGGGGTCATGTCGATCGTTCGTCGTGACCAGGCGGCCCGGAGGGGCCAGCCGATCGACGAGGAGATGGACGCTGCCATCACCAAGGCGGTGGAGGACTTCGCCGAAGCCCAGTCTCTCGGCCTCTACGCCACCGGCCGCGTGGTCGACGACGGGATCATCGATCCCCGAGACACCAGGACGGTGGTAGGGATGGCCCTCTCGGCCTGCCACAACGCTCCGGTGAAAGGCGCTGACGGTTTCGGGGTGTTCCGCCTGTGATAAGTCGACTGCTCATAGCCAACCGGGGTGAGATCGCTCGACGGATCGCGCGCACGGCTTCGCTCATGGGTGTACAGACGGTCGCCGTCTATTCGGAAGGTGACGCCGACGCGCCGTTCGTGACGGAGCTCGACACGGCCATTCCGCTTCGGGGCCGGACCGCCACGGAGACCTATCTAAATATCAATGCCCTCCTCGAAGCAGCACGGCGCAGCGGTGCCGACGCAGTCCACCCAGGCTACGGGTTCCTTTCCGAGCGAGCAGCGTTCGCCCAAGCGGTGATCGATGCAGGGCTCACCTGGGTGGGTCCGCCCCCGGACGTCATCAGCGTGATGGGCGACAAGCTGACCGCCAAACGACTGATGGCCGAAGCCGGCGTGCCCGTCTTGCCGACATGGGAGCTCGCCGCCGACGACGTGCGTTTTCCTGTTCTGGTCAAGGCCGCCGCCGGAGGCGGCGGAAAGGGCATGCGAGTCGTCGCGTCCAGCGATTCGCTCCAGGAGGACGTGGCCTCGGCCAGGCGAGAAGCCGAGGCGGCGTTTGGCGACGGGACGGTGTTCCTCGAGCGATACGTGACCGATGCCCGTCACGTGGAGATCCAGGTCCTGGCTGACGCACACGGAAACGCGGTCCACTGCTTCGAGCGGGAATGCTCGATCCAGCGACGGCATCAGAAGATCATCGAGGAGTCGCCATCGCCCGCCGTCGACGACGAGCTCCGCGACCGGATGGGGTCCGCCGCGCTGGCCGCCACAAAAGCGGTCGGATACCAGAACGCCGGAACGGTGGAGTTCGTCCTCGAACCGGGCGGAGACTTCTGGTTTCTCGAGGTCAACACCCGTCTGCAAGTGGAACACCCGGTGACCGAGGCGGTGACCGGGTTGGACCTTGTCCGCGAACAGCTATCGATCGCGTGCGGACAACCGCTGACGTTTGACCAGTCCGACCTTTGCATGAACGGGCACGCCATAGAGGCACGCCTTTATGCCGAGGACCCGGCTGGGGGCTTTCTGCCTGCCACGGGAACTCTCCTGGACTGGGAGCCTCCCGCGGATCCGGCGGTTCGCTGGGACTCCGGCGTCGAGAGAGGCTCCTCGGTTGGCGTCGAGTTCGACCCGATGCTCGCAAAAGTGATCGCCCACGCGCCCAGCCGCACCGAAGCCGCCCACCGACTTGCTCTTGCTTTGGAACGCAGCCGGATCCGAGGCGTCACCACTAACCGCGACTTTCTTGTGGCCGCCTTGCGCAACGAGAAATTCCTCGACGGAGACACGACCACCTCATTCATCGACCGGAGCGGAGTGCCGCTCTCGCGTGGTGTCTCGGCCGACGAACTACGTATCGCATCCGTCGCCGCGGCGCTGGCGGACCGAGCCGAAGCGGTCAGCACCCGCCCCGTCCTCCGAAGCTTTCCCGCCGGCTGGCGCAACACACCCATGCCACCCGAAACGCGCACCTTCGTTCACGACGGTGAAGAAGTCGACGTCAAGTACCGCTCCAACCGGGACGGCACCCTCGACTTCGACGGGCGCACCGTCAGATTGCATTCTGTAGACGCTGGATGGGTTGACTTCGAGGAGGAGGAGGGACTTCGCTCGCGCCATCGACTACATGTCTTCCGGCATCGTGAAAGCGTCTGGGTGCAAGGGCCTGGTGGGGACGTGCAGCTCACGACCCGGCCTCTTTTTCCCGAGCCCGGGCGGGAGGCCGCCGTGCCCGGAGGACTCGTGGCACCTATGCCTGGCAAGGTCATCTCGGTGAGCGTGCAGTCCGGGGACTCAGTAGAGGAGGGAGATGTCCTGATGATCGTCGAGGCCATGAAGATGGAGCACAGGGTGCTCGCTTCGCACGCCGGGACGGTCGGTGAGGTGAGAGCGCACCTCGGAGACCAGGTCAACGGAGGAGACCTTCTCGTCGTGATCGAAGAGCCCGGATGAAGCCGGCCATCCGTATAGCCAACTGCAGCGGCTTCTACGGCGACCGCCTATCGGCGGCACGGGAGATGGTCGACGGGGGACCGATCGACGTGCTGACCGGCGACTGGCTCGCCGAGCTGACCATGCTGATCCTCGCCAAGAACATGCTTCGCGACCCGGCGGCCGGGTATGCGAGAACGTTCGTCACCCAGATGGAGCAGGTAATGGGCGACTGCCTGGACCGCGGGATCAAGGTCGTATCCAACGCCGGCGGGCTATCCCCGAGCGGCTGCGCAGCTGCAGTCGAGGCGGTGGCCGAAAAACTGGGTCTCGACCCGGTGATCGCGTACGTCGAGGGCGACAACCTGGTTCCAAGATTGGACGAGCTGAAAGCCGCCGGGATCTCCTTCACGAACATGGACACCGGCGAACCCCTCGGTGACCGGCTGGTAATGACCGCTAACGCATATCTGGGCGGATGGGGTATCGCAGAGGCGCTGTCCCGCGGCGCGGACATCGTGGTTACCGGGAGGACGACGGACGCCGCGCTCGCGCTGGGACCGGCCGCATGGCATCACGGGTGGGCCAGGGACGAGTTGGACGCGCTTGCCGGCGCGGTTGTCGCCGGTCACGTCATCGAGTGCGGCGCGCAGGCCACCGGCGGGAACTATTCATTCTTCACCGAAGTCCCGGGTCTGGAGCACCCCGGCTTTCCGATCGCCGAGATCGAGGGCGACGGCTCATCGGTCATCACCAAGCACCCGACTCACGGCGGCCAGGTTTCGGTCGGGACCGTGACCGCGCAGCTCCTCTACGAGATCGGAAGCCCGGCGTACCTGAACCCCGACGTCATCGCCCGGTTCGACACCATCCGGCTCTCGAATGACGGGCCGGACCGGGTGAGGATCTCCGGGGTGAAAGGCGAGCCACCGCCGGCGACCGCGAAGGTGTCGCTCAACTATCAGGGAGGTTGGCGGTCGACGACCGTTCTGTACCTGACCGGTCTCGATATCGATGAGAAGGCGACCCTCGTCGAGCGGGCCCTCTGGTCAGAAGTACCGAGGGATTCCTTCGAGGATGTAGACGTGCATCTCGCCAGGACCGACAAGGAGGATCCAGCGACCAACGAGGAAGCCGTCGCCGAGCTGCGGATCACCGTGAAGGACACCGACGAACGGAAAGTCGGCCGGGCCTTCTCGTCGAAGATCACGGAGTTGGCCCTGGCGTCCTATCCCGGCCTGTTCGGCGGGGGCCTGACCTCGGGCGCCCAGGCGTACGGCGTCTACTGGCCAGCCCTCATACCAGCCGATCTGATTCACCAAGAAGTGTTCGTCCGAAACAAACTGACGACGGTCGAGCCGGTCATCGCGCCGAGCGGTGGATGGCCGGTCACGGAGGTACCCACCAAGGCCACCGAGGCGGCAGGACCCAGTGGCGGACAGGACCGGCACCCAGTTGAGCGCGCGCCACTCGGACGGCTCATCGGTGCACGCTCCGGGGACAAGGGCGGGAACGCGAACCTGGGCGTCTGGGTACGTTCTGAAGACGCTTACGAGTGGCTCGCGAACTTTCTCTCTGTCAGCAAGCTCAAGGAGTTCTTGCCCGAAACGCAGTCGCTCGAGGTTCAGCGATACCTGCTCCCCAACATCAACGCGATGAACTTTGTGATCCCCGGCCTGCTCGGCGAGGGTGTGGCATCCAGCACGCGCCTCGACGCTCAGGCCAAAAGCCTCGGCGAGTGGCTGAGAGCTCGCTACGCCGAGATCCCCGTGGCGCTCCTTCGATGAGCAACGACGCAGTCCTGTACGACATCGCCGACCGCGTCGCCACCCTCACTCTCAACCAGCCCGACAACCGCAACGCGCTCACGCCGGCGCTCCTCGACGGACTCGGTGCCTCGCTCGAATCCGCAGACGCCGACCGCTTCGTCCGCGTGATCGTCCTGACCAATAGCGGACCTGCCTTCTGCTCCGGGGCTGACCTCAAAGGCGGCGGTCTGGCTTCGTCGAAGTACGACCTGCCGCAGATCCTCGGGACCATGCAGGACTCGCCCAAGCCGGTGGTCGGCCGCATCGCCGGCCATTGCATGGGTGGCGGCGTGGGGCTCGCGGCGGCGTGCGATATCTCGATCGTCCGTTCCGACATCAAGTTCGGATTCACCGAGGTTCGAATCGGAGTCGCGCCCGCGATTATCTCGGTCGTCTGCCTGCCAAAGATGCGACGCAGCGATGCGCTCGAGCTATTTTTGACGGGCGAGAGAATCAGCGCCGAGCGGGCCGCAGAAGTCGGTCTCATCAACTCGGTCGCCGACCCCGACACCTTCGACCAGGCGGTCGACTCGCTGGTCCGAAAGTTGCTGGCCGGAGGACCCGGGGCGTTGGCGGCCTCGAAGCGCCTGGTCTTCGACATTCCCGGAACCGATCGGGCGACCGCCTTCGCGCGGACGGCCGAGATCTCCCGCCAGTTGTTCGCATCGGACGAGGCCGCCGAGGGCATGACCGCTTTCCGCGAGAAGCGGCCACCCCACTGGCCAGTGCGGTGATGGGCGGGACACAGAGGGCATTCAAACGCCCCTCTGTCCTCACCACCTCACAAGGCTCGTGGGTCGCGCCCCTGAGCCGGCGACAGCACGAGCCGGCCTGACTGAAAGCAAGATCCGCGGTCAGCGAACCCAAGGGCGGCGGCAGACTGACGTGCTCGGGAACCGTCGATCGGATCGCTGTCCCGGCCGTCTTGAGCGACGTTCTGCGTGCACATTCGGGGTTGCCCCGGATCGGCAGTTACACGGGTGATCCTGGGCCTGCGGAGCGAGGGTTATCGAAGCAGATCTGGTGCTTGTTGTCGAGG
This sequence comes from Acidimicrobiales bacterium, assembly GCA_036378675.1. NCBI lineage: Bacteria > Bacillati > Actinomycetota > Acidimicrobiia > Acidimicrobiales > Acidimicrobiales bacterium. Next base: position 70 of record DASUWA010000040.1, on the reverse strand, counting down.
GGTCACGAGGTGGCGTCGATCACCTTGATGAGGCCGTCGTAGAGCTTGGTGCGGAGCGCGTCGGCGTGGG
>DASUWA010000039.1 GCA_036378675.1 Acidimicrobiales bacterium | reverse complement strand
GGCAGTAGGCTTCATCGTCCCGCCCCCATCGTCTAGCGGCCTAGGACACCGCCCTTTCAAGGCGGCAGCACGGGTTCGAATCCCGTTGGGGGTGCTTGTAAAGGAGCAGGTCAGGGAGCACTTCTCGCGAGGATCGGCTGCGGCGCCGGCTTGGGTTTCGGCTTTCGTGCGCGCCACGTGCGCGAGCGATTCGACGGTGCCGCCTGGAAGCGGGCGGCGCAACTCTCGGAAACCGTCACTTGGTTCCGGCACACTGGAGGCATGGCCAGCAGCGAGAGCTCAACTCATGAGCGGCGTAACTACGGCGATCACCGCCCGTACCCTGAGCCGCCCGCGCGCCTGGCCGACCTGAGAGGACCCACCGAGGGACCGCTCGAGTTGCCGATCACGATCGACTGGGGACCGAAGCGCGTCTACGACATGGGCGTCGACGCGGATCGCCGCATCGTGTACGAGGTCGTTCTCCAGGAAGCCGCCTCCACCGAAGAAGTATCCCGCTACGTCAATGGTCAGGCGCTCCTGCAGCTCTGGTCACGCTTGTGGCTACCTCGTAGGGTCCGCCACAACTGGGAGAGCCGGTTGCGCGAGCTAACAACCGCCGCCTAGCTGAATGGACGAGTACCAGGAGCGCCTTGTCCGAGTCGGACTCGGTGTTCTTGCCGAATACGGGTTCGCTCTCGCGGGCGGATATGCGTTGCAGGCTCATCAGCTCGTAGACCGCCTCAGCGAGGACGTAGACCTTTTCACGGATAGTTGGGATACCGAGGATTTCTCACGAGCGGTCGATGCTGTCGTCGTAGCCTTCAAACGTGAGGTGCTTGAGGTCTCTGTCCCGCAGCGCGAGGCGACGTTCTGTCGCCTAGAGGTGACGGATCCATTAATCGGCAAGGTCGCGACGGTCGACATGGCTGCGGACTTTCGCCAATACGAACCGGTGAGCCTCTCGGTCGGCCCAGTCATTGCCGAGAGCGATGCCGTCGCCTCGAAGGTCGCCGCTGTCTTCAGCCGGGGATATGCACGTGACTACCTGGACTTGGCTGGAATCCTCGAAAGCGGCCGGTTTAGCGGCGAACAGCTCATGCAAATGGCCGAGCAGGTGGACGCTGGATTCAGTAAGGCATGGTTCGCAGAAGCTCTGGCAGCTGTAGACCGCTTCCAGGACCAAGACTTCACCCGGTATGGGGTCGACGTCGCGAGAGTGGGCCGGGTACGAGAGATCATGCGGGACTGGAGCGAGAAATTGCGGCTCGAGGTACAACCGACCGAACTGGAACCCGGCGCGCATCGGACGGCGACGCCAGACCTCGGTCACGAAGTCGGGAGAAAGCCTCCAGGCGATCCCTCTACTCTCGAGATGCGCCGAAGTCAGCTAGGTGGTCGCCTGTTGCGGCCGACTGAAACATCAACTCCGGACGAACCCGAGCCCCGTCGGGGCATTGAGCTCTGATCGGACAGGCCCCCGGCGATTACGGCTAAGCACCGGTACCGTTAGAGTCCTCGCGCTCCGACATGCCAGAGCTGTCGGTGAGCGCAGAGACGTTCCCAACGACGAGTTGGGCTAGCGCGTCGGCTATTGCACGATCACGGTCCTCGGTAGCGTGCTGATAGCGCAGTGCCGCTGCTGGATGAGAATGGCCGCCCCGGCGCATCAACTCCGCGACCGAGGCACCAGAAGCCGCGGACCATGTGAGCCCGGAATGACGTAGGTCGTGGTAGTAGAGGTCTGGTCGGTCGATCGAACGTCTGGCTCTCTGCCAGATCCGATTAAGTGTGCTTGGCAACATGGAGCCTCCATCTGAGGAGGTGAATAGCCAGGCATCGGGTGCCGGTCCTACGAACCTGCCGAGGTGATTCTTGAGTGCCGGGAGGATGTTCGAGGGCACCGCTACTGTGCGCTGGCCCGCCGTCGTCTTCGGAGGCCCGACGACGGCTTGGCCAATCATGGGCCGCACGACCGCCCGCTCGATGCGGATCCGTCCGTGCAGCAAGTCAATGTCACGACGCTGGAGACCAAGCACTTCGCCGCGCCGGAGCTGGCACCAAGCTGCAAGAAGGATGACAAGGCGATGATGATCTGGAGTCGCAGCCGCCGCCGCTTCGACCTCCGCTACTGACGCCACCGGCCGTTCGGCAGAGCGCGCTTGGCCAGCACCCTTAACTCGACACGGATTCCTGGCGATGAGTTCGTCGGAGACAGCTGTCGAAAGAATCGCCCTCAGCATCCGGTACGCGTCGTCGGCCGTGCTGACGTACTTCCTTTTCATGTCCATGTACCACGCCCGAACGGCGGACGGTCGAAGCTTCGAGAGTTCGTGTTTGCCGAGAACCGGTAGGACATGCCGGTCGAGCATGTGCCTGTACTTTGCCCGGGTCACGGGCCGAAGATCTGCTCGATTGGACAACCACTGGTTTGACCACTCGCGGAGAGTGACACGGCCTTCAGTCGGGTTCAGCCAGACCCCTCGCCTGATAAGCCTACGAATTGAGCCGAAGTGGCGGCGGGCAGACATGCGAGCACCTCCAGGGCGTGCAGCGACAACGCTTTGGAGGAGGCTCTTCAGCGTCCGCCGGCCGGGCAGAGCCTCGAGCCGGGCCGGGATCGTCCGCTTGGTCCAAATGATAGGCGGCAGCTGTGTCGATTTGGGGTGTCAGGTGATCGTCGGCAGAGCTTCGTGGCAGCCCCACCCTGATATCGGCGCTGGAGGAACGCAGACGGCGCTTCTGGGGCTCCCAGGGTGAGGACCGTCACATAGCCGGTATGCGCGGACGCCTTCTAGGTGATGATTTCTCCGCGTGCTGGCGGCTGGCTACGTGACGTCCCGGTCGCCATTTGGGTGTGGACGTCTTGGAGGCGCGGCTCACCGAGTGGCTTGCCGCTGGCGTCGCCGCGGCAGCTGACGGCCAACTCGCCCGTGTCTCAACGGCCCGCCCTGGTCGGGGTGGCGCCAAGTTCGGCTTAAGGGATGAGAGCAGCACGCGCGGAGGTGACTGTGCCGCTGGATGAGCTTCCTGAGTTCTTGACGGTGGAGGAGGCGGCCAAGGTGCTTCGCATCGGTCGCACCTCCGCCTACCTGCTGGCTCAGCGCTGGACGTTCAGCGGGGGCCGGGAGGGTCTGCCGGTCACGAGGCTCGGACGGCTGCTGCGGGTGCCGCGCGCCGCACTGGTTCAGATGACGAAGACGGGATCGGAAGTGGCGTGACCACCGCCGCGCCCTTCAGCCCTCAACCGCATCCTCACAATCTCCATCTCTCATCACCGACCCCTACCTCCTTCACCATCTACTCACCCCTCTCACCGACCTCTCTCCCGCCCATCACTCCTCCCTGCCAACCAGGCCAGACACCTCTGCACCGGGGGTGCTCAGGGTGGGCCTCGCCGGTGGCGGTGATCGTCTCATGATGGGTTTGGCGAAGATCGCTCCGGACGGTTGGGCGTATTACGCCAAGGAGATCGCCGCGGGGGTTGAGGATTATTTCGTCGGCCACGGCGAGGAAACGGGGCGCTGGGTGGGCCGTGGCGCAGAGAGTTTGGGGCTGTCCGGCGAGGTCGACGCAGAGGGGTTGTCCCGGCTGTTCGGGCTGGGCCACAGCCCGGTGACCGGCGAGCCTTTGGGCCGCCCGTTCGGCAAGGAGAAAGGCGTGGTCGCCGGCCACGCTTTTTCGTTTTCGCCGCCGAAATCAGTGTCTGTCTTGTGGGCGCTCGCTCCTTCTGAGGTGATGTCTGAGGTCCGGGATGCGCATGATTCGGCGGTCGCTTCGGCGCTGGAGTTCCTGCAGGATCATGCTGCGTTCACCCGCCGCGGGCATGGCGGAACCATCCAGGAGGCCACCTGCGGATTCGTCGGGGCAGTGTTCGTGCATAGAACATCTCGCGCGGGCGATCCGCAATTGCACAGCCATATCCTGGTCGCCAACAAGGTGCAGGCCGTCTCCGATGGGCGGTGGTTGGCGGTCGATGGCCGAGAGCTCTACGAGGTGCAAAAGGCGGCCGGGATGCTGTACAAAGCGGCTCTGCGAGCAGAGCTGACTGCCCGGCTGGACGTCGCCTGGAGCGACGTTGACGACAACGGCGGTGCCGAGATTCTGGGTGTCCCGGACAGCTTCATCCGTGAGTTCTCAAAGCGCCGGGCGCAGGTGGAGGCAGCCGCCGCCGGCCTCGCCGGCGAGAAGGAAGCGGTGCTGGGTCGATCGTTGACCGGCGACGAGCGGGCCGCCATCTTCCAATTGGCGGCGTACCAGTCTCGAGCGAGCAAGGCAGAGAGAGGTGAGACGACCGCGCAGCTGCGGGCACGGTGGCGAACCGAAGCCGCGGCGATGGGCGGCTCGACAGAAGAGTGGTTAGGAGACGTATTCGGCCGGCGGACCGTTAGCCAACGCGACGTCGTGCTGTCCCGACTCGGTGTTCGACCGTCGATAGAACTGGCTTTGACCGAGGTGATCGACCGGCTCGAGCGCACCCACTCCACCTGGGGCCGCGCCCATGTGATCGAAGCTCTGTCGGTGGTCCTCCCGGCTCACAAGGCTGGCTGCGGTGAGAAACTCCGACAGGTTCTTGAAGGGGGGGCCGACGCTGTCTTGGCCCATCCCAATGTTGTTCAGTTGACCTGTCCGGAGCGACCCGACAGCCGCCATGGCGGGCTGCGGTACAGCACTTCGTGGACCCTGGAGACCGAACAGGCTGTCCTCGATGTCATCGAAGCGGGACGAACCGCAGGCGTTGCTGTCGCACCGACCTACCGGGCGTTGGGCGAGGCCGGCCTCGGTGAGGATCAAGCGCAAGCCGTCCGGCGGCTATGTGGCGGTGGCGAGCGCGTCGCGGTGCTGGTCGGTCCGGCTGGGTCGGGCAAGTCCCGAACGCTCAACACGGCCAGACAAGCCTGGGAGCAGACCGGTATACCAGTGCGGGGCGTGGCTCCCTCAGCGGTGGCCGCCGGGGTGCTGTCCGAGCAGGCGCGAATCGCCTCGGACACGCTGGCCAAGTTCTTTCTCGACGTTGGCACCGGCCGTGTCAAATTGCAGCCCGGGGAGGTGATCGTCTGTGACGAGGCATCGATGGTCTCCACCCGAGACCTGGCCCGTCTCGTCCTGCTCGCAGACGCGGCCGACTCAAAAGTCGTTTTCGTCGGCGACCACTATCAGCTCGGCTCCGTCGACGCGGGTGGCCTATTCCGGCTGTTGGCCTCCGACGCCAAGGCTGCCGAGCTCACCGGCATCCGCCGCTTCGCCGACCCCTGGGAAGCCGACGCAACTCACCGTCTACGCGGCGGCGATCCCACCGTCCTCGACGAATACATCGCACGAGACCGGGTCCGCTCCGGCGACCGCGAACAAACGCTCGACGCCGCATACAACGCATGGCAAGACGCACGCAGCCAAGGCCGGTCCGTGGTCGTGATGGCCACCAACCACGACATCGTCAACCAGCTAGCTACGCGCGCCAGGGCCGAGAGGATGACCGCCGGCGAAGTCGAGAGGGACGGGATCGTCATCGGCGACCAGAGCATCGGAGTCGGCGACGAGATCGTCACCACGCGCAACGACCGTCGCCTGGTCACCACGGCGGGTGCGTGGGTAAGAAATGGCGACCGCTGGCAAATCACCGACCGTGGGCCCAGCGGTTCGGTGCAGCTGGCCTCCTTAGACGGGCGGGGCAACGTCACTCTGCCCGGCGCTTACGTCCAGGAGCATGTCGCACTCGCCTATGCGGTCACCGTCCACAAAGGACAAGGCCTCACCGTCGACCAGGGCGTCCTCATCGTCGACCGGGCCACAAGCGCCGAGCATCTCTACGTAGGCATGACCAGAGGGCGCCACCACAACCTGTCGTGCGTCATCACCGAACCGGCCGGCGACGAACACACCCCCCGCGGCGTCCCGTGCAACGCAGACGAAGTGCTGATCACCGCCTTACGTCACACCAGCAGCGAGAAATCCGCCACAGAAATCCTCAGGGCCGAACTCGACCACCTCCGGCCCCCGGGCAAAGACCATCCGGCGGCTGCGATCATGGAAGGCCTCCGGCAAGTCCAGCGACACAGCTACGACCAAACCGTCCGCCGAGAGGCTCAGCGCCGGCGAGACGTAATCCGCGACCACAACCCCGTTCCCACAGTCATGATCGAAGGCCCAGAGTTGTGAACCCACCCCCGGCATTATGGCGTCACAATCTGCGCCACCGAGATCATCAACCGTCGCACGCCGAGCCGTCGCTCTGCGCTCGTCTGCAGGCAGACTCGCGTTGCCGCGGGGGTGTTCCAGATGACGGACGTTCTGAGCGGACGTTCGTCTATCTGTTGGTGATGTGTTCCGTGTGCTGAGGCTTGGGTTGGAGGCCGGTGTGTGCTGGTTCCTTGACCCGCTCAGGGCCTTACGTCTGGTTTTGCCCTTGGTGGTTGTTGTTTTGCCCTTGGGCGTTCTGAGGGCTGGCATCGACGATCTGTACAGAACCGCCGGTAAGGGTGAAGAGCCCGGCAACCCCGGCAGACGACAGAGAACTCGGTTGAGCGCAATCAGATGGGGGGACGAGGACGAATTCCGTGAAGGTGCTCGGATTGGTTGTGACAAGCGCAACAAAACTGAAATCGCTGTCGAACGCCCCGACATATGCGTGATGCGGGTCGACGACGTTAAGGCACGACACGGTAAAGGTGTCGCTGGGGTTGCTGGGAAACGAAAAAGTCAGAGTGCCCGTCGCGGGTATCGGGGTATCAGCTGCGCTCGTCGCTGTCCCATTCACTATGGCGCCTGACGGAAAGTTGAAATTGGCGTTGGTGAACGTGAGCGAATCCCCCCCGCTCGCCGCCGAACTCGGAGCGCTAACGGCCAAGCCCATCGCTGCGATAAGCGGCAGCGTCAACGCGAGGCGTCTCAACGTGATGTGGAAGCCCATCTTGCCCTCCTTCATCGATTCGGTCTGACCGGGATCTTCCCGCCCTCCCCGGCGAGGGTTCAACGCTGATACGTCAGATTTGATCGAAAGGTCATTGGCATCGCTCTGGCCAGAACAGCGGCGCATCTGGTTACTCGTCAACCGACATCGGCCACGCCCGATTCGGCGTTCGGCTCGCGGATCGGCGTCCGGTCCTGTTATTGCGGGAAGGCCGCCTCCAACTCTCGACAGCCGATCGGGCGCAGCGCGATCCACCTCGTCCGCCATGGTACGGAGATGATCCCGCGCATCAGACCCAACAAGCCTGTGAAGCGCGGCCGACAAAGGAAGCACACTCTGGCACCGTCGTCGACGAAGAACTTCGCTTGATTGCTCCCGAAGATGCCCGCATGCAGTCGGAGATTGTGATAGCCGGGTGCGATGAAGAAGTCCTTGGCCTCACCCTCTTCGAGGTCCCCCCTCGTCTCGTCGTCGACATCCACGAGATACTTCCAGCCCCAATCGGCGAAGGGCACAACGTCGCGTTGGATGTGCAATATGCCCGACATGCGCTCAGCCTAGGACGGGATCAACCGACCACTGGGCTGTTCGGCCCCAAGTTTCGCCCAGGTACTCGCTGGAGTCGTGAGCTGAACTAACACCCTGACTTGAGCTTGAGGACGCCCACACAAACCAGCACGCCGAATGTCAGCGCATGCAGTTCGGTTGGCGTGTCAACTGTCGCGCCCGACTCGGCGCTCGGCGCTCCTGATCGGCCGATCTGTCTGGGTGGAATGTCTATGAGTCCTGTCGGAACGCTTCTGTTGGCAGGGGGTGCTAGAAGGGGGCGATGGACTTCTCCGACTATGCCCGGCTCTGCCGTGCGGAACCCGAGGGTCACTTCGCAGATATCGGCGACATCCGGATGCACTACCTCCGGGAGGGAAGTGGCCCTTCACTATTACTTCTGCACGGTGGGTTAGGCGCAGCCGGAGGCTGGCGACCGGTCATTGACGCCCTGTCGGGGTTCGACATCATCGCTCCAGACAGCCGAGGTCAAGGCCGCAGCACAGACGGCGACGGTCCTATGACCTATGGACGGATGGCGGCTGACATGGTGGGCTTGCTTGACCATCTCGGCATCGAGCAGGCACATGTTGCGGGCCACTCTGACGGTGGCTGCCTCGCTCTCCATCTGCTGGTGGACTATCCGGATCGGGTCGTAACCGCGACTCTGGCGGGCACACCGCTTCACCACGACGACTACCGGGAGGGGGCTGTGAACTGGATGCGCAAGGGTTTCGACAAGATGCGCGCAGGAGACGACCCGGGTGGCTTCAAAGGCACCTACGACGCGTTGAACCCCAATCCCGAGAGGTGGCCGGTCGTGATGGAGAAGCTTGCCGCGACGTGGCTGTCTCAACCGATGTTCGCCGACCAGGTGCTCGGCGTGGTCACGGTCCCGGTCTTGGTCATCGTCAACTCCGGCGACGGGTTTCTGCCCCGGGGGGCATTCGAGCGGGCTGCCAACCTTTTCCCAATGGCAGACAGCGTCGAGATAGAAGGCACTCACATCAACATCGTCGAGCACCCCGAAGACACCGCCCAGGCCATAGAGGCCTTCACTCGGCGCCACCCGGCCGCCTAGCGGCAAACTGACGCGTCCGAACAGCGGCGCATTCGGTTATGACACAAAATGGAGCACCCGCCCGGGATTCGGCGTTTCCTGTGTGGGGCCCAGCTGTCAAGAGGGCTGATAGCCGGATGGCCGGATGTCGGCGGACCTGGGGCGCCCAGCGTTTCCTAGGTGCTCGACGAAGCGGGTGCTGCTCGTCGGCGACAACAATCAAATTTGGG
>DASUWA010000038.1 GCA_036378675.1 Acidimicrobiales bacterium | reverse complement strand
CTCCGGCGGGGCGATCCACGCCTCGGCCAGGCGTCCCATGCGCAACAAGTCAACCAAGTCGGCCGCGTCGCGCTCGTCGTTCTTCACCCGCCGGTTACCCCAGTTGTTGCCCAACGGGTGGGCCAGATGCACCTTGGCCCCCATCTCGGTCAGCACATCAACCGCCCAGTACCAGCCGAACGTGGCCTCGATGACCACCTCCGGCTCCGGGCCGGCAGCGCCGACCGCTTCGGCCAACGCCAACGGGTCGTTGACGATCTGGGTCTTGGAGACCAACTCGCCCTGGGCGTTCTTTCGCACGATGACCGACCGGCGGCGGTGCAGGTCGATACCCACATACTCTTTATTCACGGGAACCTTCTTTCGTCGTGAGGGTGTTGCTGTGGAAGGCCCGAGTGTGCCAACACCCGGTCCCTCCCGGCGAGAGAAGGACCCAACCCTCTTCGACATAGGCGGCGGCTCAGCGCACCAGCCGAACCAACCCGCAAACAGCGGCGACCCGCTGCTTCATCGCATCACGTCTGTGAGCCCCGCGATAGTCGTGCTCGGAGGACCTAGCGACCGGCCAGTTGTGCCACTACGGGGGTCATATCGTCGATGGCTGCGTCGAAGACGACTACGTACGAAATGCCAAGCCGTTCGCGGTTAGCGACGAGCTTGTCGGCGACCTCGCTCACCGATCCTATGAGGGTGAGTGGGCTGCCGCGGATGACGTCGGGCTTGACGCCGAGGGTTGACGCCAGGGAGGAGATGGTCGATTCAGGATCGCCGCCTATCGAGGTGACCTGAGTCAAGATGTTGAATTCGAGTTCGTCGAATCGAGGACCGGCCTTTTCACGAACGAATCGCACCCGTTCCATCAAAGCCTCCGGGGTGGCACCGGTCGGAGCAAGAGAAGAGCCAGTCCAGGTGAGACCCGTGAGGCCAATGATGTCTGCTTCGGTGGCCGCGAGAGACAGGATCATGTCACCGTGACCTCCGATCAGCAGCGGCGGATGCGGGGATTGGCGCGGAGCTGCAACCGCCGTGGGTCCTTCCTCGTCTCCAGATCCCGGCAGACGCGGGTGTCCGGCCCACGCGTCCTTCATTGTCGCCACGGCCTGTCGAAGTCGAGCGGCGCGCACGGACGGCCGGTCGTAGGCAAGTCCAAGGAGTCGGTATTCCGGCTCGTTCCATCCAGAACCGAGACCCAGCTCGAGTCGCCCGTCGGTGAGCAAATCGACAGTGGCGGCTTCCTGGGCGAGTCGCAAGGGATGGAAGAAGTCGTTATTGACAACCAGGTTGCCCACTCGCAGGTCCGTAGTCACATCGGCTGCTGAAATAAGAGGAGCGAACGTGGAGGCGCCGCCCAGGTGATCGGGGACCAAAACCGTCGACCACCCCTCTGCTTCTAGGCGACGGGCTCTGTCTTGCCATGCAGACCGAGAATGGATCGCTGTCGTGTTGACCCCAAAGCGGAACGGGCGCGGCATAACCCCTGTCTATCTGGTCCAGAGTCCCGCCGCAGCCGCTCCAGCACAGCGCCAGCCCCCGGGACGTCACCCCGTATCCTGCACCGCAGAACGCGCGATCCGGAATCCGGCCGTAAGCACGAGCTAACGAGCGCAGATCACCTCGGGCGTCCACGCGTCTGACGCGGGTGCACCCACGATCGACCCCTAGGTTTCGTCACGACAGTTGCTCGAGCAGGCTTACGAGGGCTCGCCGTTGGCTGGTTGAGAGTGGAGCTAGGAATGCCTCCTGGACTTCAGCGAGTCTGGTGTCGAGTTGCTCCAACAAGCGGGACCCGCTCTTGGTGATTGTCACGATCTTTCGCCGCCGGTCGAGGGGGTTCGTTCGGCTGGAGGCCATCCCTCGCGCGAGCAGATCCTTCATGGTTGCGACCACTTCGCTTTCGTCGATTCCGGTGTGCCGACCGAGGTCGGCCTGGCTACTCGCCCCGTACTGGTCCAGAGCCGCCAGGATCCGAAAGTGGTAACCGCGGACCCCTTCAGCTGCGAACCGCTCGGATAGCAACGCCTGCGCGCGGGCGTTGGCCTGGCTCAGTAACCAGGTCGGCTTTCCGGCGACCCTCTTGAGGGGCGGCATGCACTCATCCTAGATCGTTGGAATACCCAACGACCTCCATTCGTTGGACCATCCAACGAGTCAGAAATCCTGGAGGTAAGATGCCCACTCCATTTGGCCCTCAACTCATCGGTGAAACCGAAAAGACCCTAAACGCGCTGCTCCAACGGTTCCTGGAACCCACGGGGCTTACTGAGCCCGAATGGGTGACGCTGCGGTTAGCCAGGCAGCTCGACGGCGAGGTCGATGCCGACGGCCTCCAGCTAGCGCTCACCGATCAGGCATACTTCACGAACGCCGAAGACCTCGTGGAACACCTAACCACCCGTGGTCTGCTCGATGACGGCAGGCTCACGCCTTCCGGCAACGAAATAGCCGCCGGCGTTCAGGCCAGGATCACAGAGGTCGCAGGGTCGATTTGGGAGGGCCTCCCTGACGCCGACGTCGCTTCAGCCGCCAGCGTGCTCAACGAGATCATCACCCGAGCCCGGCAGGTTCTGGGACTTCCGCAAAACCGCGAGTGATAGCAAACCCAGTACCACCTAAAGGACTCCGACCCTATCGAGTAGCCGGCGCGGTCGTCTCCGAAGGTTTCATCGTTCACGCCAGAACGAGCGATCGAGAATCCGGGCCGTGCCAGCGCAACATGAGCACCGAACGGCACTTCTTGGATGGGTTCGCTGTCGGGCGAGCCAGACGGCGAATTCAGTCAACTCAGACCAAGATCGAGGGCAGCAATTAGTTTCTTCGGCGCAACAGCTCGGAAAGCTTCTTCGCAGACGGCCGCCACCTCGTCCCAGTCGACTTCGCCATCGAGACGTATGCCGATCCAGCCGCGTCCTCCTACATAAGGCGGCCGGAAGAAGCGGTCAGGCTCGGTTGTGAGAAGTTCTGTTTGAGCTCCCGGTGGTGCGGCGCACCAGAGATGTGGGAAGTCGTGATCATGGTGGCCATTGGGCCATAGCATTAAGAACTGTTTGCCCCCGAAGAAAGCCGGCGATCCATGGCTCAGTCGCTCAGAGACCCCCGGAAAAGCCAAACAGATCGCGCGGATCCGATCCTCAAGATTCATTGCGGCCATCGAGTCGAAGCTAGCGCTCCCAGGAGAAGCTCGCTTCAAAATGCGCGCATCAGAATCTGGGCCAACCGAGCGCATTGATGCGCCGAACGGCAACTCCCGGAGCCGATAGCCGAGACGCAGAGATATAGGCGACGCCGTAATCTGAGTTATGGTGTGGAGGGAACTCGTGGGGACGTGTTCAGGTGTGGGCTACTTTGCTGCCACAGTTCCGTACATTGCGGTCTCGATCAAGAAGACGGTCCGCCCGCATGTGCTGGCATAGGGTGCCGGGGCGGTTGTTAGCGGCATTGCGTTTTCGGCCCAGGTGATTACCGATCCGACCTGGTCAGCGGCAGTGCCAGGCGCATCGTTTCTCTATTGCTGGCTGATCGCAGGGATCGCCTTCAAGAACGGATCCAGAGTCGCCGGCCGCCTCGAGTTCGTCAGCCTTGTGCTCGCCGCCGTTGCAATATTCGCTTGGCAGATCACCTCGAGCCCGTCGGTAGCCATCCTTCTGGCCATCGTCGCGGACAGCTTGGCGTGCGTAGCGATGATCCTTAGACCTACCGGGACCCCAAGTCGGAGATCCCGGTTCCCTTCCTGATCTCTGCCCTCGCCGCGGCCGCCGGCGCCACGGCCGCCCTCCATACGAGTTTCGTTGACATCGGCTGGCCGATCTACCTGATGGCGCTGAACCAATTAATTTGGCTTGCTTGCCTTCGGAACGTTCCGGGACAAAACGAATGCCACGGATGACCATCTAGCCATAACCTCGCCGGGTCTCAACGCAGATTGTGCGCCCGATAGTCCTGCTGGCTGATCCACCTTCAGGATGCAGAACGGCACCGCGGGCGCTGTCCCAGCTACGCAGCGACCAGGGCCAACCTAGGATGCGTCAAGGTGAGGTTCTGAGTCGGCTTCGACCAGCTTGGCGGCTTGGCGAAGCATGACGGGCAGTCCTCGCTGATGGAGGCCCGCTATGAGAGCCCATACTGATCGGGCAACGAGAGGCCGGTCGTAGCGCAGGGACAGTGACACCGAGACTTGGCCGGCCTCGACCAGGCACACCGCTTGGCAAGATGCGTACCACGAGGAGGTTTCAGCTCGGATCCAGTTGTCCCCGCGTTGGGTGATCTTCCAGCCTTGTATGTAGTCGTGCGATTGGCTTGGTCCGAGACGCAAACCCATCAGGCGCCACAGGCGTCTGGCATTGCGCCGCGATACCGGGGCCTCTTCAAGGACGGCCCTCGCCCATCCCTCTGCTGATCTCTCCCCGGCTCGAGGCGTCTGGAGGGTGACAAGATCGGCGTAATCGGGCTCGGCGAGGGTGATGAGCGAGCGCACCACCTCCGGCACCTCGTCTACGCCTACCAAGCTCGACACCGACGCTGCGTGTGTTACTCCGACTTCCACGGTTCCTCCTCCACTCATACGCTCGCCTATCCTCGATTTGCTCCATACGTAGGCGTATGGGCTACCATACGCCAACGTATGGTAATACGCCAACCCGCCAAACGGCAGTTGACGCCCGACGATTGGGCCAGAGCTGCATTTCGAGCAATGGGGCGAGGCGGGGTCGATGCCGTGGCGATAGAGCCCATTGCTGCCGAACTCGAAGCGACCAAGGGCAGCTTCTACTGGCACTTCAAGAACCGTGACTCTCTGATCGAGGCGGCGCTTTCCGAATGGGAGAGGAAGCTCACTGATACGGTCATCGAGAGACTGAATCAGGAGCCGGACCCGGCCGAGCGGCTGAAGCTGCTCTTCGCCGGCGCTTCGGAGATGCCATCGCCAGACCGGGCCGCGGAACTCGCAATCCTCGCCAACCCTGAGCACCCCATCGTCCGCCGAGCGGCCCGTCGGGTTTCGCAGCGACGCATCACGTATATGGCCGCCCAGTTCGAACAGCTCGGGTGGGACTCGACCGAGGCTCTCGATCGAGCGGTGCTGGTGGGCTCCATCTACGTTGGGCTGCTTCAGGCCAAACACCTGGTTCCCCATCTGGTCAGCGGTGACGCTCGCCAGAGGCAATTCGATCTGGCCTTCAGCGCCCTCGTGACAACTGACCTCGGGGCGTCGATGAGGTGAGCAAATGAACCTCCACCTCGGGAACGCCCCAGCTACGAGCGACGGGGTGCTGCGAGTAACTGCAGTCGCTTGTGCCATTGCGGTTGGAGTGCACGGAATGGATCATCTCCGTCGTGGCCTTTCAGCCTCCCCCAAGTCGGTTGTTATTGGCGGTTTCATCCAGGCGGTGCTCGTCGCAACTGCGGTTGTGCTGACTTTCACCCGCTACCGTCGTACCCCCGAGATCGCCATCTTCGTTGGCTTTGGAAGTGCCATCCTTTTCACCTATGCTCACGTGCTGCCCAAGTGGATTCATTTCCTGAGCGACAGCTTCGTGTCTGCGCCCCATTCGGGTGTGACGTGGTTCTCGTGGTTAACCGCCGTGATCGAAATCACCGCCGATAGCGCCTTCGCTCTCGCAGGCGTGAGAGCAATAAGGACTAGGCAGGAGCCGGCTGCAAGGATCGTCGACGTGGCTGATCGGGGACTCCCCAGAACATCCGCTCGATAATCCGAGCCCCAGCCAGTCACCAAGGAGCCGATCGGCACTTCGGGTGATCTACTAGAAATAGTCAGATGGCGACTAGATCGATATGGCGATCAAGTTGTCGCAGATCGTCGGGATCGGAGGTGATCACTCTGGCATCTCGTTCGCGGGCGACTACCACCACCGAAGCATCAATGACGTCAGATGTCTGGGCGACTCCGCACAATTGGCCCGCCTCTCGAGCGCGTCGGTCATCCAGCGCGACTATCTCGCACAGCGGGGATCCGAGGAGCCTCGCGAGGCGGGCCTGACGAGCACCGTCTCGCCAAGCCTGCCCCACCACTCCTGCCGGTACCACCAAGGTGTCGTTATGTTCGAGGGCGCGAGCGACGATGGCCACGACGCGCCTGTCGTTGCGTTCAAATCCGACCAATGCTCCGGTGTCAAGAATCGCGCCTCTCATCGTCCCAAAGCACGATCGGCCGCTTTGCGCTCAGCAGCTGTCAAGCGTCCTCCGGTCTCTGCGAGCATCTCTTCCAAGAGCGACGCTAGATCGTCGAGCTTGGCTTGCTCCTCAAGCGCGCGAGCAACATAAGCACTGACGCTGGCCGCTCTACCAGCGGCTACCGCCCGTTGAGCTTGTTCCACCAGTTCGGTGGGCAGGCTAACGGCAATCTTGCTGGTGGTCATACCACCTATCATACCACGGGAGCGGCCCGGCGGGCTAAGGGTTCGGAGACGCCCGAACACACGCCCAAGAAACCGTCCGACTGCCCAGATTCTGAAGCGCAGAACGGCATGTCTGAAGAAGCGGGTTTTGTCAAGCAGAGTCTCCGCCCGCGGAGTCCGTTTTGGTTTGTGTTCGTGATGCCGGGCGAGTGTTAATTGACGTGTGGGCGCGCGAGGGTGACGCTCGGCGAGTGGGTCGTCGGGGGTAGGGCGGTCAAGGCCGCCCGGAGGGGAAGCCTTGAGGGCCCGGTCAGTCCGGTCGAGATAATGGATATTGAAGTCCCGTCAGGGGACTTCTGGTCGCGTTCGCCGGCTTTGTGCGCGGTGGACGCGTTGCGCGGTCG
>DASUWA010000037.1 GCA_036378675.1 Acidimicrobiales bacterium | reverse complement strand
TACCGCGAGTGCGACGTGCTGCTCGTCGACGACATCCAGTTCATGGAAGGCAAAGAGGGGCTCCAGGAGGAGTTCTTCCACACCTTCAACTGGCTCTACGAAGGGTCCAAGCAGATCGTCCTGTCGTCCGACCGCCATCCTCGTTCCATCGCCACGCTCGAGGACAGGCTCCGAAGCCGCTTCGAGTGGGGCCTTACGACGGACGTTCAACCTCCAGAGCTCGAGACGCGCCTTGCAATCCTCCGGAAAAAAGCCGACGCCGAGCGCGTCCCGATCCCCGGGGACGTACTAGAGCTCATCGCGACTCACGTACGGGACAACATCCGTGAGCTCGAAGGCGCGTTAATCCGGGTTTCAGCGTTCGCGTCGCTCAACCACGAGCCTCCGACTGTTGAAGTTGCGGCTCGGGTGTTGTCGGACATTCTCGAGGCAGACCGTCCCCGACAGATCACGCCCAAGCTCATCCTGGAGTCGACCGCGACCGCTTTCGGGTTCTCGGTAGAGGACCTGTGCGGGACGAGCCGCCGGCGTCCCCTGGTGAATGCACGCCAGATCGGGATGTATCTGTTCCGGGAGCTCACCGACTACAGCTACCCGGCGATCGCACGGGAGTTCGGGGGGCGCGACCACACCACGGTCATCCACGCGGTCGAGAAGGTCGCCGGGCTCATGCGGGAACGCCGGCAGATCTTCGATCAGGTCACGGCCCTTATTTACGACATCAAGGGCGGGAGTTGAGGAGTGGGGGGGCCTCTTGTGGGGACGAGGGTGCGAAGCACCTGTGTCGGCGCTTTGTTATTTCGGGGGACTGACCGGGCTTCGACCACAGGGGATCCGCTTTGCGGTCTCATGCCTGTGGGATTCTGGGGACAACTGTCGTCGGAACAAATTCGGGCCGACCAGCGCAAACTCGGGTCTGTCCACAATTCACAGCCCCTACTACCACCCCTACCAAGAATTACCAATTAGAAGATCAGAAGCAGGGAAGGCATTCCGGTGAAGTTTCGATGCGAGCGTGACGTCCTCGTTGAAGCGTTGAGCACGGCTGGGCGCGCTGTCGCTGGCCGAGGCGGCGCGCTACCCGTGCTAGGCGGCGTCCGGCTGTCGGTGTCCGGCGACTCCCTGCAGGTGACTGGGACGGATCTGGACCTGACCATCACGGTCGACGCAGCTGTGAGCGGCGGCTCGGATGGCGTCGCCGTGGCTCCGGGGCGGCTGGTCACCGACATCGTGCGGGCGTTGGAGCCCGGCGCCGTGACGGTGGACTCAGACGATGAGGAGCTGCGGATCGCGTCCGGTCGGTCCCATTTTGCCGTTCGTACGCACCCGGCCGATGACTTCCCGCGGCTTCCCTCGCCGACAGGTGACACGGTGACGTTGCCCGGCGCCGGTTTGGCCGACGCGCTTCGGCAGGTCACCAGGGCGGCTTCTAGCGAGGATTCCCGCCCCATCCTGACCGGCGTTCTGTTGGCGGCCGAACCCGACGGGCTGCGGATGGTCGCCACCGACTCCTACCGGCTCGCAGTCCGAGACCTCCGGGTGACCGGGGTCATGGCCGAGGGCCAGAAGGTGCTGGTGCCCTCTCGAGCGCTGAACGAGCTCATGCGCCTGCTGGGATCCGCTCCGGGAGACGTCTCTTTGCGGCTCGGCGCTCACGACGCGACGTTCGGCCTGCCGGGTGTTTCCTTGACGACCCGCCTCATCGAAGGTGAGTTCCCGAACTACCGGCAGCTGATTCCCTCCAGCTACCCGAACCGTCTGATCGTCGGGCGTGAGTCGCTCCTTGATGCCATTCGCCGCGTGAAGTTGCTTGCACGCGACGCCACCACACCTGTCCGCATTGCGCTTCGTCCGACCGGGATAGAGCTCACAGTGATCACGACCGATTGGGGCACCGCCACGGAGGACGTGGACGCCAAGTACGAGGGTGCTGAGATGACCGTCGCCTTCAATCCCAACTACCTCATCGACGGAGTCGAAGCAGTCACGGGTGACGAGGTCGTCCTCGACACCCTCGACGCGCTCAAGCCGGCGACCCTTCGGCCCACTGAGGGCGAGGATTACCTGTATCTGCTGATGCCTGTGCGAGTTTCTTGAGCGGCGGATGTGGCGTTGCCTTCACAACGCCGCATCTGACGAACACCATGCACATCGACCGTCTCTGGCTGACCGACTTCCGTAGCTATCACTCCTCCGAGTTCTCGCCGGCGCCGGCGGGGATCACGGTGGTCAACGGGGGGAACGGGGAGGGGAAGACAAACCTGGTGGAAGCGGTCGCCTACCTGGCGACGCTCAAGTCCTTCCGGGGAAGCCCGGGAGAGGCGATGGTGCGCAGCGGGGAGAGCCAGGCGATCGTCAGGGCGGAAGGCGTCAGGGATTCTCGTCGTCTGCTGATCGAGGCAGAGCTGCACGCCGCCGGCAGGGACAGGGTGCAGTTGAACGGCCAGCCACTGAGACGTACAAGAGACCTGCTGGGTTTCTTGCAAGTAACCGTCTTTTCGCCCGACGATCTCGCGCTGGTCAAGGCCGGCCCGCAGTTGAGGCGGGAGTTCCTCGACGAACTCCTCGTCGCGCTCCATCCCCGCCATGACGAGACCATCACCGAAGTTGACCGCGTCTTGAAACAGCGGAACGCGCTGCTGAAGACGGCCGGGATCGAAAGGGTCTCGGGAGAGGTCGCTTCGACGCTCAACGTCTGGGACGCGAAGCTCGCCGACGCTGGGGAGAGACTCGCTCTGGCGAGGCAGTCGTTGTCCGATGCGCTCGAACCGCTCGCCACGGATTCGTACGGCCAGCTCTCGGTGACGGTTGCTCACCGGGGACGCAACACGGTGGGAGTCGCCTACCAGCGAAGTTGGGAAGGATCCCTGCTCGACGCGCTGCACGCGGCCAGGACTGAGGACTTGCGACGAGGGATCACCACGGTTGGGCCGCACCGGGACGAGGTTGTCCTTCGGATTGGAGAGCTGCCCGCAAGAACGCACGCCTCACAGGGGGAGCAGCGGTCGTTGACGCTCGCGCTCCGACTCGCGGGCCATTCGATCGTGAGCGACCGGGTTGGAAGCTCGCCCGTGCTACTGCTGGACGACGTGTTCTCGGAGCTCGACGCGTCGCGCGCCGACGCGTTGATCAAGTGCCTGCCGGAGGGGCAGGCGATCATCACCACCGCCGGAGAGGTCCCTTCCTCTGCCGACGTGGTGGCTCGTTTTCGGGTCGAGGACGGAAAGATCCTGTCGTGAGTACGTGGCGGGACGAGCGTCCTCGGGCCCTGGAGAACGAGCCGAGAAGAGTCGGTGAACACCTGGATTCGGCGACGCAGGGATTGGGCGTGTCGAAGGCCGGAATCTTGGGTGTCGTTTTCTCCAAATGGGCCGACCTGGTGGGTCCTGAAATCGCCGCTCACGCGAAACCGAGGAGCCTTCGCGACGGGATCTTGCTCGTCGTCGTGGACCAGCCGGCCTGGGCTGCCCAGCTGCGCTATCTGGGTACGGATCTCGTGGCGAAGATCGCCGCTTTTGCGGGCACTTCCGAGGTCGCCGACGTAGAATTTCGGGTAGTCGCAGAGGGCTTTTCCGGGCCCCGCGAAAAGTCCGCCAGAAGGGGCTCCCGTGACCCGGATTGACCCACCCCTCTGGTAAAATACAAGTATCGAATTTCGGGCTGCTGACCTGCGCTTTTGAGCTCTCGCGTGGCGCTCGGAATGTCCTGTAAACCCGTGTTGGAAAGGTCGCGTCCATGGCGATGCAAGCGAGCGTCGAAGAAGGTCAGAAGGAGGGTCGAAAGAACAGCTATAGCGCCCGTGACATGGCCGTGCTGGAGGGGCTCGAACCTGTCCGGAAGCGGCCAGGCATGTACATCGGATCGACCGGCCCGAGCGGGCTGCACCACCTGGTGTGGGAGGTGGTGGACAACTCGGTCGACGAGGCCATGGCCGGATTCGCCGACCGCATCGACGTGACCCTGACCGCCGACGGCGGATGCCGCGTGGACGACAACGGGCGAGGCATCCCGACAGATGTCAACCCCCAGCACAAGCTCTCGGGGGTCGAGATCGCACTGACCAAGCTGCACGGTGGTGGCAAGTTCGGCGGGAGCGGTTACAAGGTGTCCGGCGGGCTTCACGGCGTAGGCGTGTCCGTCGTCAACGCGCTTTCGAGCAAGTTGATCGTGGACATCGACCGTGACGGCAAGCATCACAGGATGGAGTTCGCCGACGGAGGAAAGCCGAAGACGAAGCTCGAGGTGACCGGACCTGCGCCGAGGGGGCGTACCGGCACGACTGTGATTTTCTGGCCCGATACGCGGATCTTCGACGAGGTCGAGTTCCGGGCGCAGACCATCGTCGAGCGCCTCCAGATCTACGCTTTCCTCAACGCGGGTCTCGAGATCCGTTTCACGGACGAGCGACCCGGCGGGGACAGCGCGGTATTCAAGTACACCGGCGGGATCATCGACTTCGTCAAGCACCTCAATACTTCGAAGGAGCCGTTGTTCAAGAAGGTCAGCTACTACAAAGTGGCCGAGGACGACGCGGAGGTAGAGGTAGCCCTGCAGTACAACAACGGCTACTACGAGGGACTCCACGGGTACGCCAACGGGATCTCGACGATCGAGGGCGGAACCCATGTCGAGGGATTCCGTAAGGCTCTCACCAATGTGGTGAACAAGTATGCCCGCGCCTCGAACCTCCTCAAGGAGAAGGAAGACAACCTTCTCGGAGAGGACATTCGCGAAGGCTTGACCGCAATCGTCGCGGTCAAGCTGCGTGACCCGCAGTTCGAGGGCCAGACCAAGGCGAAGCTCGGCAATGACTCGATGCGTTCGCTCGTCGAGCGCGCGACCAACGAGAAGCTTGCCGAGTGGCTCGAGGAGAACCCGACCGAGGCCCGCCAGATTGTCAACAAGTCGATCCAAGCCGCGCGAGCGCGCGTGGCTGCTCGACAGGCTCGCGACGCGACGCGCCGCAAGTCCGCGCTCGAGGGAGCCGGCCTTCCGGGCAAGCTGACCGACTGCGCGACGAAGAACGCAAAAGACGCGGAGCTGTTCATAGTCGAGGGTGACTCGGCCGGCGGGTCGGCGGTCCGTGCGCGCGATCCGCAGACCCAGGCGATTCTTCCGATCCGGGGGAAGATCCTGAACGTCGAGCGGGCCCGAATCGACAAGATGCTGAAGAACAACGAGATCCAGGCGTTGATCGCTGCGATCGGAGCAGGGCTTGGTGACGACTTCGACCTGACAAAGATCCGTTATGGCAAGGTCATCATCCTGGCTGACGCCGATGTTGACGGCAGTCATATCCGCACCCTGCTGTTGACCTTCTTCTTCCGGCAGATGCGCCCGCTGGTGGAGGAAGGGCACGTGTTCGCCGCGCAGCCGCCACTTTTTTCTACTCTCGTCGGTAAAGAGAAGGTGTACTTGAAGGACGAGGCCGACCGGCAGCGCTTCCTGGCAGAACGTCCGAATCACAAGGCCGAGTTCAACCGGCTGAAGGGCCTTGGCGAGATGGACTGGCAGGAACTCGGGTCGACGACGATGGATCCGGCCAAGCGAACTCTGCTGAGAGTCGACGTCGAGCAGGCCGCGCTCGCAGACGAGGTGTGCTCCATCCTGATGGGTGACGACGTCGAGTTGCGGAAACACTTTCTTACGACCAACGCCGGTGATGTGAGGTTCCTGGACATATGAGCGACGTCCCCCCGACGGACGGCGGCGACGGCATCCCGCCCGACGAGGCAGGCCTAGGCACGATCCAACCGATCGAGTTTCAGGAGGAGATGGAGCGCTCCTTCCTGGATTACGCGATGTCGGTCATCGTGGCGCGCGCTTTGCCCGACGTGCGCGACGGGCTCAAGCCGGTCCACCGCCGGATCCTGTACGACATGCACCTTCAGGGGTACCGGCCGGACCGCCCCCACGTGAAGTGCGCGAAGGTCACCGGCGACACCATGAGCCGGTTCCATCCGCATGGCAACCAGGCGATCTATGACGCCTTGGCGCGGATGGCCCAACCCTTCAGCCTCCGCCACCCTTTGATCGCCTTCCACGGCAACTACGGTTCCCCGGACTTCCCGCCGGCAGCCGAGCGGTACACGGAGGCGCGGCTGGCGGAGCTCGCAATGCACATGATCGATGGTCTCGACGAAGAGACCGTCGACATGGGGCGTAACTACACGAACGAAGAGGACGAGCCGGTCGTCCTGCCCTCGCGTTTTCCGAACCTGCTGGTCAACGGCAGTCAGGGCATCGCTGTCGGCATGGCGACGAACATCCCGCCCCACAACCTGGGCGAAGTCATCGACGCGACGATCCACCTGATCGACAATCCCGAGGCGACGTCCGACGACCTGATGCATTTCGTGAAGGGACCTGACTTCCCGACCGGCGCGCTGATCCTCGGAAGGCAAGGAATCCTTGACGCCTACAGGACGGGTCGGGGATCGATCAAGATGCGGGCCCGCGCCGAGATCGTCGAAGGTCGGACCACGGACGAGATCGTCATAACCGAGCTTCCCTACCAGGCCAGCCCCAGGGCGATTCTGGAGAAGATCGCCGACCTCGTCAACGCAAGGGAACTGGAAGGGATCCGCGACATACGCGACCTGTCGGCCGGTGACAGCACCAAGTTGGTCGTGTACCTGAAGCGGGACGCCACCGCGAATGTGGTGCTCAACAACCTCTACAAGCACACCCCGCTACAAACATCGTTCGGCGTCAACATGGTCGCCCTGGTCGACGGAGTGCCGCGCACCCTGAACCTGGTGGGGGCGCTTCGGGCATACATCAGCCACCAGGTCGACGTGATCCGCCGGCGTTCCGAGTACAGGCTGCGCAAGGCGCGCGATCGGGCTCACATCGTCGAGGGTCTGATCAAGGCGCTCGACCTGATCGACCAGATCATCGCGGCGATCAGGGCGTCGGAGGACAAGGCAGCCGCCAGGACCGCACTCATGGCGGCCCCGTTCGAGTTCACCGAAGTTCAGGCCGAACACATCCTGGACATGCCGCTGTCGCGGCTCACTCGACTGGGACGGGCTCAGCTCGAGGAGGAGCTCGCAAAGCTTCGCGAGACGATCGCCGAACTCGAGAGGATCCTCGCCGACGAGGGCGTCCTGCGGGGCGTCATCAAGAGCGAGATGAGCGCGATCCGGGAGGAGTTCGCCGAACCTCGCCGTGCCATCATCACCTTCGACGACGGCGACATGTCGGCCGAGGATCTGATCACCGACGAGGACCTTGTGATCACCATGACCAAGGCGGGGTATGTAAAAGCTGTGCCTGCAGCACAGTTCCGGACCCAGGGGCGTGGCGGGCGCGGGGTTCAAGGCGCGCGGCTAAAGGACGAGGACCTGGTCACCCGCATCATCCACACGAGTGCCCACGCGTACCTCCTGTTCTTCTCGAACCGGGGGAAGGTGTACCGGTTGCGGGCCTATGAGGTGCCGGTCAAGGAGCGCACTGCACGTGGCACCGCGATCGTGAACCTGCTCCCGCTCGCCCCAGATGAGCGGATCCAGGCACTGATCGACACCCGGGAATTCCCGGCCGACCGTTTTCTCCTGTTCGCAACGAAGGCCGGACAAGTCAAGAAGACCACCTTCTCGGAGTACGACAAGTCCCGGCGGGAGGGCTTCATTGCCATCAATCTGCGCGACGGTGACGAGCTGGTCGGCGTGATCACGACCGGTGGGAACGACGATCTATTCATGGTCTCTCGCATGGGTATGGCCATTCGCTTCACCGAGTCGGACATCAGGCCGATGGGACGTGACGCGGCCGGGGTTCGCGGCATGCAGCTCCGATCGGGCGACGAAGTAGTTTCCATCGACCCTGCCCGCGACGACGCGAGCATCCTCATCGTCACCGACGCGGGTTACGGCAAGCGGACCCAACTTCATCACTTCAACCGTCAAGGCCGCGGTGGGATAGGAGTCAAGGGGATCAAGCTGACGGCTCAGCGCGGCCGGGTCGTCTCAGCCTTCATGGTCGGACTCGACGACGAGATCATCGTTACCTCGTCGGCAGGGATCACGGTCCGCATGGCGGTCCGGGAGATATCCAGCCAGGGTCGCGACGCCACCGGCGTTCGTGTTGTAACCCTCGATTCGGGGCAGGTGGTCGGCTCAGTTGCTCCCGTCCTCGCGGTTGAGGAAACCGCGTGAGGATGCCGGGACAAGGCGGCTGATGGCAGACCGTCCCGCTCGTGGAGAGACCGAGACCACCACAGGTGATTCTCGCGGGAAGGGATGGGGTTCGCCGCTGCCGGCCGAATATGGCTCGCTCGGCAGGTCCGCGCCCAGGCGGCAGAATGGCGACGGGATGGCCACCCGGCCCCGGCCGGCTGATAGGCGCGTCACATCGCGTCCTCCCAAGGACGAGAAATGGGACGCCCGGAACCGCAACTTGCGCAAGCCCACCACTGCGGCGTCGACGGCTCGGCGCTCGGTGTTGTCGGCTGTCAGCGACGGAGCACCGGTACGCCTGTTCCGCGACCTTGCACGGTCAGTAACCAACCTGACCCGCCCGTCTCCCGGGCCCGTGCCCCGCACCCGAACCTCCGGGGGAGTGGTGTCAAGTGCTCGCCGGTCTAACGGCGTGCCGCCTTCGTCGTTGTCGAGCCCGGCCGTCGGTCGGCGTACGGACTTCGATCGCGACACTCGGGTCGTCACCGAGGTGGACGTCTACTCGGTTGCCAAGGTGTCGATCGTCTTCTACGTGATCCTGCTTGTGATTTTCGTAGTGGCTTCCATCCTGCTCTGGCTGGTCGCCGACCTCTTCGGAGCCGTCGACTCGATCCAGAGGTCGGTGAGGTCGCTGTTCGACGTGAAGACCTTTGTCCTCCATCCGGTGACCATCGCCCTCTACGCGAGCGCCGCCGGCGCCGTTCTGGCTGTCGCCGGGACGATCGCCAACGTTCTGGCGGCCGTCATCTACAACCTCATCAGCGAGGTCGTGGGGGGTATCCGCATCGGGGTGTCCGCGCCGGCGGAAGACGAGGTGTAGAGAGATTCTCCCAGCGGGTTGGTCTGCGTCGGCGGCTCCTCGGGATGCCCAGGGTGGCCCCTTGCGACCTTCGTGTACGCTCGAAGTTCCCGATTCCGGGGCTATAGCTCAGCCGGTTAGAGCGCAGCACTGATAATGCTGAGGTCGGTGGTTCGATTCCACCTAGCCCCACGTGTCCGTCACCAAGCCGCCCCACGACGAACAAGAAGACGGGTCGGCCCGACGACGCTCGCGATCGACATAGGCGGCACGGGCCTTAAGGCGTCGGTTCTTAATGCCGAGGGTGGGAAGATCGTCGACCGGGTTCGTACGAGGACTCCGTATCCTTGCCCGCCTCGGGTCCTGATCCGCGAGCTCGACAAGCTGACCTACGGGCTTCCGCGCTGGGATCGCGTCTCGGTGGGATTTCCAGGTTTCGTGCGGGACGGCCGGGTGCTCAATGCGCCCAATCTCTCGACCAAGGGCGGGCCTGGAACGGCGCTGTCTCGGAAACTTGTGGGTGCGTGGGCCGGTTTCCCGCTCGCGGCCGAGCTCGAGGGCCGACTCGGGAAACCGACGCGCCTCTCAAACGACGCGGACATGCATGGGCTCGCGGTCATCTCGGGTGAAGGGTTGGAGCTGGTGATCACTCTGGGAACGGGGCTCGGGACGGCCGTGTTTCTCGATGGAACGCCCACCCCGCATTTGGAACTGGCCCTGATGCCGTTTCAGGGGCGGGGCACCTTCCAGGACCACCTGGGGGACAGCACTCGCCGACGCATCGGGAACCGACGGTGGAGCAAGCGCGTCCTTGCTGCCGTTGAGATGTTCGATGTCCTCCTACATATCGACCGGCTCTACGTCGGGGGCGGCAATGCAAGGAAGGTCGACATCGATCTAGGCCATAGAGTGAAGCTTGTCGACAATGCCGCTGGCATCCTCGGAGGGATCAAGCTGTGGGAGCTCGACCACATTTGATCCATTCAACCAGCGATGGCGAGGCCCCACGCGGACTGGTGCCTGACCCGCCGGCAACCTGCGGTTAGCGAGGCAGCGCAGGGTTGCCTTCTACCGTTCTGGATGTGGGCGCGGGTCGCTGTTCGGTGACGCCATGACCCGCCGTGTCGTTTCAGCGCTGTGCATCGGGTTGGCGTGGGTTTTGCTCGCGGGGGGGCTCGTGGCGGGAGTGGTAAACCGCCAGGTGCTGGACGGTTCGCAGTTCGCCAGCCACGTTGACGCGGTGCGGCGCGATCCCGCTGTCAGCCGACAGATCGGCGAGGCCATCACGACCCGGGCATTGGCCGCGAGTCCTGATCTGGTAGCGCTTCGTCCCCTCGTGGAGGCGACGTCGATCGCGTTGGTGGGTAGTCCGGCATTCAGCCCTGTCGTCAGGGCCGCCGCCCGACAGGCGCACGCTTCGTTCACAGAGGCGGGACCGGGCCCAGTGGTTTGGCGACTGGTGGACGTTGGAGCGGTGCTGTCGGGGATGCTGCCCCTTTTGGTGCCTCAAACAGCCGCCCCGATTCCGCCCGACCTGTCAGTGACGCTGGCCAGCGTCGGCTCGCGCAGTTTCGCCGCTAGGACGATCCATCTGGCGCATCTCGTGGGCTTGTTGGCATGGCTGCTGCCCCTGTTGGCGTTGCTGGCCTTCGCCGGCGCGCTGTTGGCAGCTTCGGATCGGCTGCGTGCCACGGTTCGCGTCGGCTGGGCTGTACTTGGGGCCGGGGTGGCGGTCGGGATGCTTGCTTTCGCAGGTGAATTGGTGGCGTCGGCGGCCGATACGTCCACCCTGCACGGGTCACTCGTTGCGGCGTCGTGGCGGCAGTTTGGCCGGCCGCTGTGGGCGGTGGCGGCCGTGACCGCAGTTTCTGGGGTGCTCGTCGCGGCGACGGCCGCCGGTGCGGTCCCGCGGGTCGACCTCTCCGCTGGCGCCACGCGGGCCTGGGCCGCCATCACGCAAGCGCCTGACCGAAAGTGGCATGCCATCGGTCGAGGGGTGACGTTGGTTGCCGCAGGGCTGGGCGCTCTGCTCCGACCGCAACTCGTGTTTGGGGTCGTGGGCGGCTCGATCGGCCTGATAGTGCTGGTCGCAGGTGCGGCGGAAATCGCTGCCGCTGCGGGCGTCTCGCGCCGGTTACCGCGACCGGAGCGACCCGGACGGCCCTCACGGCCCCTGCGGGTCAAGATTGTTGCGTCGATGACAGCGGTGGCCCTGGTGGGCGGGCTTGTCGCGTTCGACAGCGCTCCGGCTTCGCGCCAGGTTCCCATCGCTGCCGCCACCGGGAAGGGCTGCAACGGCTACGTCCAGCTTTGCGAGCGCCCCTACAACGACGTGGCCTTCGTCGCCACCCACAACGCAATGTCAGCGGCGGACGAGCCGGGATGGTTCATACCCGAACAGCCGACAGGGCTGATCGGCCAGCTCGACTCCGGTGTCCGGGTCCTGCTCATCGATACCTGGTATGGCCAGACCACAACAACCCCGGGCCTGATCGTCACCGCCCCCGGCAGCCACGATGCCGCCTTGGCCGAAGCCGAGCGGCTCTTCGGCGCCGCCGCGGTGACCAGCGCTCTCCGGCTGCGGGACGCCCTCTCACCCACCCCCACCGGGCCCGTGATGGCGTACCTGTGCCACGGCCTGTGCGAGATCGGGGCCACCGAGTGGCAGCCGGCCATGGCCGAGGTCCGCTCCTGGCTGGACGCCCACCCGCGCGAGGTCGTGACATTCTTCATCGAGGATTACGTGTCACCGGCTGACACGGCCACGGTTTTCCGCCAAGCCGGCTTGTTGCGTGACGTATATACCCCTCAACCCGGGAAGCCGTGGCCGACCCTGGGCCAGATGATTGCGTCTGGCCACCGCGTCGTGGTCTTGATGGAGAACAACGGAGGAGCAAAGGCCGACCCGTGGTTGCAGCAGGGTTTCGACGTTGCCCAAGACACACCCTTCAACAACCCGACGGTCGCGTCGCTGAACTGCGGGCTCAACCGAGGTTCGGCCACCAACCCGCTGTTCCTGGTGAACTACTGGCTCAGCGGCTTCCAGTCCCTGGTCTCAAACGCCCGCAGGATCAATGCTTATGACGTGCTTTGGCCCTATCTGCAACGCTGTCAGGCGGAACGACAGCACCTGCCCAACTTCGTCGCCGTCAACTTCTACAACGAAGGCGATGTCTTTCGAGCTGTCGACCAGCTCAATGGCCTTGCCCCCCCATAAAATCATCATGCTGCTGCTAGTCCGCGTCGGAATACACGGCCAAGGCGACACGAGTAAGTAGCCAGCCACACCTCCGGTGCATCTCGATTGTCGGCTGTCTCTGGGGTCCATCAACTCACGCGTTGTCGATGATTTACCGTGTGATCGTGACGCTGCCGCGTCGTGCTCAGGCAACGCTCGGTATCCTCTGCGCCTTTCTGCTCGGCGGCATTCTCGGGTTGGCCTGGTGGTGGCGGCGGCACCGGTCGGCAAACCAACCCGTTGCACCGCTCGGGCGGGTCCGTGTCGCCCTCATCGCGGCCGGCTTGCTGACGATCACAGTCGGTGTCGCCTGGCGAATCGATGCCGATATTCAGGCCGTGCCAACCTGCGCCCCGCACGGGGTTGTGCAAGCCGCTAGCCGTAGAGGTGGCTTTGATGCATGGCTGCTGACACAGCAAGTGGCGACGGCACCGGAGACTGGTATAGGGCTTCTGTATGGGCGGGCCTTTGACGCGCATATCTGTCTGTCAAGTTCATCGGATTACTACGTGTCGGTGCCCTCCAGCGTCGCTGGAACGAGGGCGACGAACTTGGGCGACATCGTCCTCTCGCCGGGGTTCGCCCACCTCAGCCGCGAGGATTTGACCACGCTTGCCGGGCATGAGGCGCGGCACAGGCCGCAATGGGCGGTCGCTACCATCATTGGGGGTCCCCTCGCCTTTCCCGTCGCGTATGCCGTTGACGATTTCTTCTTCCCCGGCTCACGCAACCACTTCGAACGGCTGGCCGGCCTCGAGTCGGGTGGTTACCGCCATTCGGGCACCGGGCCGGAACTCGGCCCCGCTCAGCTCGCTGCGCTCGGGGTAGTGGCAACGGCGATTGTCTTCGGTCTGTACCGGGTGGTGCATCGGCGTCAATCGAGCAGAACCTGCAGCCCGGACATCAGATCGGATCCAACGTGAGACCGCCACGCAACCCTTCAGCCGAAGGTGGTGTCCGACGACTTACGCAGAGCACCTCACTTCGCAGCGCTCGAGCCCCCCTCACTGGCTGCCGAGGGTGACCGCGGTGGTGGCCGACTGGCCGTTGCGCTCATAGGTGATTGATACGGTGTCGCCTGCCCGTTTGGTGAGGGTAAGGGCGAACAGCTGGTTGGGGTCGACAGCTGGCTCCCCATCGACCTTGGTGATGACATCGTCAGTGCGCAGGCCTGCGACGGCAGCCGGACCCCCCGGGGTGACGGTGACCACGTAGAGGCCCTGACCCGTACCGGCCGTATCTGCGGCCGCCTGGATAGGCACGACTGAGATTCCGAAGAAGGAGTGGGTGACACGGCCGGTTGAGATGATCTCGTCGGACACCGACTTGGCGAGGTTGGCCGGTATGGCGAATCCAAGGCCGACGCTACCGGCACTGCCCTGGCCCGACGCGTTAGGGACGGTGGCACCGGCCGTCGGCACACCGATCAGACGGCCCGAACAGTCGGTCATGGCCCCCCCGCTGTTGCCGGGGTTGATTGCGGCATCGGTTTGGATGGCCCCAACTAGAAGAGCGTTATTGCCGTTGTCCGAGGGGACCTCAATATTGCGTCCCAGGGCGCTGACGATGCCGCTCGTCACTGTGCTCGATAGGCCGAGCGGCGCGCCGAGGACGACGACCGGCTCGCCGATCTCGACGTTGCGGGAGTTACCGAAGGGGATGACAGGTAGCGAGTTCGACTCGTTCACCTTGATCACGGCGAGATCGGTCTTCGGATCCCGACCGATGATTGTGGCCGGGGCGGTGGTTCCTTGGCTGAACAGCACAGAGACACGGCCCCCGTTGGCCGCTATCGAGATCACGTGGTTATTCGTCAGGATGTAGCCGTCACGACGAATGACCTCGCCCGAGCCGGTTCCTCCACCCGACGCCCCACTTGCAGAGATCGTGACCACCGACGGCAACGCGTCGTTCGCGACCGTTGTGGCCGAACACTCTGTCGAGCTGGACAGGCGCGAGGAGCCTTCCGTCACCGCTACGCTCAGCCCGGAAATGAGGCCGCCGAGGAGCAACGCCCCCACTATCCCGGCCCAAGGCCACCAGCGTGGACGGAGCCGACCACCAGTAGCGGGGCTGGTCACCCGTCCCTCCTTGAAAAGCCCGAACTGAACCGGCGATTATCCGCGACAACCAACTATATAAAGGGCATTCGGCTGAGAAACCCTCAGCGTGGCCGGCCTCGCCTACCTATCCGGCCGCCGTCGGCCCCGACTCGCACGGAGCCGGGGCACGAGGCGACCTGCCAAAGCACCCAAGGCGGCCGTGATCAAGAGAACCCAGATCAGGCGGACCCTGGCGTGGGCGAAAACGAAACCGACTCTGACGTGCTCGCTGTTATCGACGATGAAGGCCACGAGTAGAGCCACGATGACGACCGCGGCCACCAACCGAACCCACCTGACCGCCACGACCGACCGCGAAGGAGGCTCCGACTTGTCGATAGAGATTCCATTTCGATCGGTCATCGTCCGGTCTCCGGGTCGGTTGGTGGTAGGCCGCTTGTCGATGCTAGGCCGGTCGTAGTCGCCTGTTGGCGGTTGCAGCAGGTTGATGAGACCCCACACGAGGTCCAATCGGATTGCGGACCGAATCGAGGACCTACGCTCGGTGGCGGGAGGTCGCGGTAGGCGCGCCGCCTCGGCCTAACCGGCTGCCCAATCCGGGTCTATCGCGCGTCTATCGCGCGTTCCACCCGGTTCAGAGCCGTTCCAGGAGGTCCCAACCTTCGGCATCGAGCGCCAGCCAGTACCGGCAAGTGCGCACGGGTATCAGGGTCGAGCACTGATAATGCTGAGGTCGGTGGTTCGATTCCACCTAGCCCCACAAAACCGCCCTCTGCAATAACGCCGCTGTTCTTCCGAAATGGGTCCGGTTAGTCGCCTCGGCGGGCGGCCGTCTCAGGCTGAAGCGGGCGGCGCGTCGGTCGGGTCGCCGCTTCTGATGGTTGCGGGAAGGGGCGATGCCCGGGTGCCAGTGATGGAAGAACTCGCGCTTCCTAGCTCGACGAGGGTGAGGTAAGCGACGATCATGGCAAGCAGCGCCCCGAAGTAGCCGGCGGGCAATGACCGGAATCCGAGTGCGTGGGGGCAGGGGGTGAATGGAAGTGCGGCTCCTATGGCGACCACCCCCAAGCTGGCGATGAGCATCGGGGTGCTGGCGCGGCTGCGTTTTGGGGCGCCATGGTGGCCTCCGTTGTATGTGTCGCTGGCTCGACGGCCGTCTACATGGTCGCACCAGGCGCCATCTGGCGACGGTAACCGACCTGATCTAGTGAACAGGGTATTGCAGTTTTCCTGATCAGTCGATAAGGTTTGTCGTGTGACCGGATTGGCCGGACTAGGCGACACTGCACGCGTAGCACGGCCCTCAGCAGATTCGACCCGTGAGCGGATCCTCGCAGCGGCGCTGGACTTGTTCTCCGAGCGTTCGTTCGAGGGCGCCACCACCCGCGAGATCGCGGCGCGGGCGGGAGTGACCCAACCGCTGTTGAACTACCACTTCCGCTCGAAGGACGACCTTTGGCGCGCCGCGGTGGACGGACTCTTCGAGGATCTCAGCGATGCGTTGGCCGCCCGCCAGGACGGGCTGCGGGGAGTCGACGACCTCACGACGATGCGCCTCCTCGTGCGGGAATTCATCTTCTTCTCCGCCGAGCGCCCGCAGGTGCACCGGATCATCACCCAGGAATGCAAGACCGACGGTCCGCGAATGGACTGGCTGGTCGAGCGGCACATCCGGCCCTTGTACGAGGCGACCACGCAGCGACTCGCCCGCTTGGTGGAGCAGGACCTGCTGCCGGACATCCCGGTGGAGCATCTGTACTACATCATCACCGGGGCGGGTCCGACCATGTTCGTGCTCGGACCTGAGTGCCGCCGCCTGGCGGGGGTTGAAGCGACCGACCAGGCAGTCGTGGAAGCCCATGCCAACGCGGTGTGCCGCCTGCTATTCGGATCCTGACCATCAAGGAGGGGACCAATGCAACACGAACTCGAACTCGGCTACCTCGGCCTCGAGGTGCCCGACCCCGCCTCGCTCACCGGGTTCTTCGAGGAGGTGATCGGCCTCCTTCCCGGTGAACCGGGCAGCCCGTCCGGACTGAGTTGGCGCAACGACGACCGTTCCTATCGGATCACAGCGCAGCCCGGGCCCGCCAACGACGCCATCTTCGTCGGCTTCGAGGCGACCGGTGAAGACGCCTTCGAACGCATCGTCGATCGGCTTCAGTCCGGCGGCTTCGATGTGGAGAAGGGGTCCGACGACGAACTGCGATCGCGGCAGGTGGAGCGCCTCATCCGCACGAAGGCGCCTTGGGGGATCCCAGTCGAGATCGTGCTG